>CBDUVR010000001.1:0-25696 GCA_965370705.1 uncultured archaeon
ACAGCCATGCTTCTTACAACAATCAACGTAACTACAATCGTAGATAATGGTACGATATGGCATTACAATGACAGTTATCTGGACGCAGAAGCGCCTGATGACAGCTTTGGCTACAGGTGGTATGAACCAAACTACACTCTTGAATCTGAATGGTCTGCAGGAAATGCTGTTTTTGGTGCCGGAGCAGGTTCAGTACCAATAGTAACGGCACTCGCGACAGGAGGCATTAACGGGAATATAAGTTATGTGGACCTGTGGGATGATAACCTGACTACAATTCCTGTCAGTTTTGAGACGGGGTATAATTCGACTGGTAACACATTCGGATGGAATAATGGAGATGATGGGTGGGACTATGACCCGCAGGATAACAGTGGTCCCTATGACTATGATGACAATATTGATTATAATCATGTAGTCAATGAAATGTTGGAATTTGACACAAGAACCGGTGCCCCTGCACGAAACAGATGTGATGACTATAACTGTTCCGGAGCGTATGGCATTCAGGTAAACATAACGCAGCAACAGTATGATATATTATTCAATAATGGCATGGCAAGAGTATCATTCAGGTATGAATGGGATGATAATGATGAAGGTCCCGGCAATCACTTCGAACCAAATGATGAAGTATGGATAAAAGCACGATGGACAAGCCCTACTACTGGCGTTCACTGGCTTGGGACAGAGCTGTCTAGCGAAGGAGGGGATACCACCCCTGAAATAGACCGTGTTAATAATCCTGATAATGATATCTATCCGCCGAGAGATACAACGCAGTATATATCAAATTGGATTGAAGGACCCGGAACATACTATCTAGATATAGGAGGTAAAGTATACGCAACACAAAACAGAGAGTGGGGTTATTTCAGGTTCGATGATATACTTCTTGAGATAAGGAATGGGACAAGTGCGTATTATTTCAGGAAAAATTTCACAGTGGATGATATGGGCAAGGTTGGCAGAGGTTTTTTGAAAGTCGTCTCTGATGACATGGCAGACATATACCTGAACGGACAGCTTATAGATGCAGACCCTGGCCCGAGCCACTATGCAGACTACTGGAACCGGATAGAATTAATTGACAGGTCATATTTCAAGGAAGGCAACAATACGATTGCAGCCAGATTATATAACAGCGACAGCACCACGAGATTCGACCTGAGACTTGAAATATTCAATGAATCCAGAAACAAAGCAATGCTTGTGATGAGTGACGGGGAAGCAAACAGATGCGATTCACCTCTAGTATCGAATTGTGGTAGTACAGCAGCAAAACAACAGGCAATAGATTTTGCATGTTATGCTTATGAAAACTATGGCATAATAGCGCATGCAGTTGGTTTTGGCAGTGGTGCGGACAACGATACGCTTCGGGCTATTGCTGACTGCGGGCGGGGCATGTACCGCTCAAGCAATAACGTAGACGAACTAAAACAAATATATCTGGACATTGCAAATGCGATGATCAGCTACAATACTCAGAAATCAGATATCAGTGGAACATATACAATCACAACGCTTTATCCGGACTCGTACATTGAATATAATTATACACCAACAGCAGACTTAGATTATGGTGAAATTTCGCTCACATTCGATAGCGCCACGTTTGGTGAAACGTCAGGAAATCCAAATGTAGAGAGCCCGAAAAACGGCTCATACTGGATTCCGCCCTCGGTGGGAGTGGTTGATGCAAAAGCTACATCGTATTCATCGGAATTCTGGGCAAGTGTACTTAACATGAAAAATGAAACATCCGGCTGGACAAATGTTTACAACCTGAGCACATACCAGGAAAGATTCACTAAATTAGGTGACCCATATATCATCTTCATGCCGCCTGCCCTGATAGGACAAAACCAGACCAATTATGTACAAATAGATACAGGTATTAATGAGACATATTTCACTGGCGGGTCACCTCACAGCAAAGTAATCTACACACTCAAAATCAAAGGGACTGCAAGCTACAGCGAGATATCGCCGAAAGCAGATGGCTGCGAATGGAATGTAGAGCAGTACAATGGCAAGAATGCCACAATAAAGATACCTACAGACTATAATGGCACAAAGAACTGTGAGTTTTCGAGTGCGCAAATAATCTATGATCACGATGACTCGATAGACCGTGCAGCAATCTTATTATTGCAGCAGCTTGATGTTACAGGCGACAACAGGATCGACATTGCACTTGACCAGACAAATATAGACATACGGATAATAAAGGTAACTGACATACCATGGATGTGGGGACCTGCAATTCTAAAACTGGAAATATGGAAGTAATAAAATGCCAAAAGGATTTACATATACATTGTTCGCATTGATAATAATGCTATCGTTGATTACGCTGATAAATATACAATCAGTATCTCAAAATAGCCTTGAGACGTCCTCGAAAATCAGAAGTAACCTGTTGCAGAATAGTTTAAATGATATAAATGATGACTTATCAAGAAGCTCATACATTGCAACCAAAAGAGCTATCTTAAGCCTGATTGATTTTACGGTAACCAATGGGACGTTTATCAATAATACTGAATCCACTATATTTGATGTCAGCACTACAGGAGAATATAATGGAACAATGCTTCAGTTAATGGAAAACACTACAATTAATGACTGGACTGTATCAATACATAACATCCTGAACAAAATGGGGATAGATAACACAATATCTCTTAAAAACTACACTATCAGGCAGGGAGACCTATATGATATAGAACTAACTACTGTTTATGAACTTGATATTTATGATCCGGTTTCCAAAATCCGTGTGAAAAAGAACACAATACAAGAGATAACTGTAGACTATAACTCATTTGAAGATCCCCTGAATACTGTCAGAAGCAACCTGGTGTTCAGTACGGCAATAATTTCATGCAACTTAACCGGAACATACGGGAAGGCGCTTACGTCAAAGACCAATGCAACCAACTGGACTGTCGGCAAAGTATTTAAATCAGCTGATTCCAGTGGAATCGGTTCGCTGTCAGCTTCCCTGAGAGCGGAGAAAATTCTTGTTACACATAACATCTCAAACTACAGTGTGTCTGATATAAATCAGTTCAAGGGTGTAATATCTGAAACGTCCGATGACCTTGCAGGTGCTACAATTCCAAAAATCATTGATACAAATGATGCATATTCCAATACAGATAATTCGTACATTGCAGCAATGAGTGATGAGACTGACGAATGGATAAACAATATCTTAACGGATCAGGGAACGACCTGTTTCATAGAACATGAGCACGGTCCAACGCTTTTCGATCGCATGGAAGGGAATACAACGTACGGCAAATACAGCGGGCCTGGTATTGCAACATTTATAGACCCGACGATTCTTCCGAAAAATCCGCAGAAAGAGCTTGATTTCATATACTGGAGCCAGTAATTAAGAATTAATCGATTATCACAGGTATTTCTTCTTTCTGCTGCAGGATTTCAAAATATAAACTTTTTATTTTTTCAAGTTCCTGCTTTAAAATTTCGTTTTCATACTGTATCGAGCGAATCCCTTTTGCCAGTGCTCTGGTATCCTGCATTTCAGCATCTTTGGATGCGCTGCTTTCATGTTGGATTGCTTCTATCTTTTTTGCAAGTTCTCTGAACTTGCTCCCGTATTTCTTCTGAATTTCGTCTGCAACAGCTACTTCTGCAGACGCTGTCTCGCCAAATTTCTTCTTTAAATCATTATTTTCGCTTTGAAGAGCATTGATCTTTGCCTGATTCATTTTTACAAAATGCTCCATTTCCTGCCTGAAAGTGTCTTTCTCATTTTGTATCGCAACGATGCTTTTTTTCAGGGCTGTTATCTCTTTTGCATCAATGCCTTCTGATGCGCCGCTCTCATGTTGGATTGCTTCTATCTTTTTTGCAAGCTCTTTGAATTTGCTCCCGTATTTCTTCTGAATTTCGTCTGCAACTGCCGTTTCTGTAGATGCTGCCTGATCCTGTTTCTTTTTTAAATCCTTATTATCGCTTCGAAGAACATTGATCTTTGCCTGATTCATCCTTACAAGCTGCTCCATTTCCTGCCTGAAAGGGCCTTTCTCATTTTGTATCGCAGCGATGCTTTTTTTCAGGGCTGTTATCTCTTTTGCATCAATGCCTTCCGATGCGCCGCTTTCATGAACTCTTTCAATCATTTCCTTTAGTTCCTTAAACTTCGTGTCATATTTTTCTTCAAGCTTTCTGGTGCTTATATTCGCGTCTGCTTTTTCTTTCCCTGACTGGTCCAATATTGCTGTAATGTCGTCTACGAGGTCCACTCTCATATCTTTCAGTAGATTTAGTTCGCTTTCGATTTGCGAAATCCTATCTATTATTGACTTAACTGAGGTGTTAATTTTTTCATGTGTGTTCTTACTGACCTCCAAGTGCTTCTGCTCAACTTTCCTGTTCAATAATGCCAGGGATTTTGCAATCTTATCCTGATTAGAGACATGGGGAGTGAGCTTATTGTCTACAATGTTTTCAAGCTCACCAGAGGATATTCTCTTCTCGAACTCTTTTGTATCTTTTCTTAGCTGATCTATTTCATTCAACATTCTTGCCCTGAACTCGGCGAACTCCTCATAATTATATGATTTTGCATTTCCATTTTTCTTTTGAACTCCGGCAATTTCTGATTCCAATGAATGTATCCTGGTTTCATAGTCTTTTTTGAGTGTATCTATCAAAGTGTTCTGCTTCCCTATCTCGCCTACAATCTGCGATCTGATGTCTGCAGTTAGTGTGTTGATATTCTCAAGAACTTCTTTTAGTTCATAGTCGACTGTTTTTTTAACAGCCTCATTCAAAGCGGATGGCACTGACGCTGCCGGATTCTTTTTCAATGCTTCGATTTCATTAATATTGTTCTCGATATCATTTACTCTTTTTTCGGTCCTGTTGTATACTTTGTATAATTTCGAGATGTTTTCTTTTATTACCGGGACATATTTCAGATAATCTCCGGATGCATTTTCGCTGCTTAATTTGTTCAAAGACTCTTTTGGCAACTGGACGCCGGCTAATTTCTTGTCAAGATCATAAATGTGTTTCTCAAGGTTTTCGGCTTTGTCAACTGCAGTTTTAAGTGAAGTGACTTCTTTTCTGAGTGAATCAACATCTGACTTTAGTGACAATGTCATCTTTTCAATATTTGCAGCGCCCTTTTTTGTGTCCTGACTTACAAGCTTCGGGGTCTCTGTAATCTTTGTACTAATCATCTTTATGGCGCCTGAAAGCAAATCAACTTTTGTCTTCAGGGTTCCTATGCCATCTGTAAGATCGTGCACATCATCCTGGGTCTGTATTGCCTCAAGCTTTGTTATCAGTTCCAAATCTTCTATTTCGCGCAATTTATCTTTAATTTGCGACAGCGCTGCTAATGATTCTTTTATATTTTTGATCTCTGATGCTGTAGCAAAGTCTCCTTTGAGATTGCTAATGGAATCTTCCAGAACAAGAATATTTTTTTCAATATCTGATTCATGACGCTTTTTTTGGATATTAGACTGCTCACTATCTGTTGATACAGCTTCCGGGGAATTCTCATTTTTTCCAAACATCATACCAGTCTCTTGATAAGCAATATCGTCCTTGCATCAGCGCCTAACTATGTAAATAATAGTTGACCAGATATATATAATTTATCCGGAACAGCCTGTGTTCTGTCCAAAACACACGGATCCGGATATTTTCAGATAAATCGTATCTTTGAGAGACAATTTCTCTATTTTACTTCATCTCATCGTGTACGACGACACAAAACAATCATATTTTCCTCTTGGAACAAGTGCCCTTTATTAATTCTTCGGTACGATAACTTCTTAGTAAAAACAATAGAGATGGCTTCGAACTGGTGGAGATAGTTGCGTATGTATTGGATAGATGGTTCTGTATTTGAAAAAAAAGTCAGAGATAAAAAGGCCAGCATTGCAGTCGTAGGACTAGGGTATGTAGGGCTGCCGATTGCGATGACTTTTGCTAAAAAGGGGTTCAAGGTCTATGGCTATGATATTGACAAAAGTAAAATAAAGTCTCTGAAACAGAAGAGAAATTTTCTTGATGATGAAATGTGGATTGACAAAATACTTCAAAAAGCGCATACATTCAGCGCATCAGCCAATGTCGAGAATGCAGGAGCTCATGATGCAATCATTGTCGCTGTTCCCACTCCTGCTGACCCGGCAACTAAAAAGCCGATTTATGATTTTGTGGCATCTGCAGCAAAATATGTCGGCTGCAGCTTAAAAAAGGGTGCTTTGGTCATCCTGGAGTCAACAGTGGGACCCGGTACAACAGAGGGCATATTCAGAAAAACGCTTGAGGATGTTTCCGGCCTCAAGGCAGGGATGGATTTCGGGTTATCGTATTCACCTGAGCGCATCAACCCGGGTGATGATAAGCACAGGATCGATAAGATCCCAAAAGTTGTGAGCGGCATTGATGATTTGAGCGCTCGCGCATGCGCATGCCTATACCTGCAGATTGTGCCTTCTGTGTATAGAACATCAATGCTAAAGGAAGCGGAACTTACTAAACTCCTTGAAAATATCCAGAGGGATATGAATATTGCCCTTGCTAATGAATTTGCAAAGATATGCGATATACTCGGTGCTGATGTGAAAAATGTCATTGAAGCAGCATCAACGAAATGGAATTTCTATAGGGTATTACCCGGATGCGGGGTCGGGGGGCACTGCCTGCCTGATGACCCGTGGTTTTTGATTCATGAACTGGAAAAGAAAGGATATACATCGAATTTAATTAAAACTGCAAGAAAGACGAATGAAGAGATGCCTGCGTATACTGCACGCAAGGCAGCGAACCTTTTATGCAAGAAGCCAAATGGCTCTAAAATTGCGATTGTCGGGCTTGCCTACAAAGACAATGTTTCTGATATGAGAAACTCTCCTGCTGAGGCAATCATCAAGGAAATGAAGAGCATGGGATACACAAATATCTTAGCTCATGACCCGCATGTTGGCAAGGTGGACTGGATAAAGACAGACAATTTTGAGAATACTCTAAAAGATGCAGAACTGGTGATAGTGGCAACACCTCACAAGCACATAAAAAACCTGTCTGCGAGGAATATAAGGAAACTTGCACCCCGTGCATCTGTTGTTGACGGCAGGAATGTACTTAACAAAAACGACTTTCTTTCAGAGAAGATAAAATATGCAGGTATAGGGCGGTGATTGTTGTGGGTATGCCACTAATCGTGCCCATTCTCGGCACGCAGGTAGTTCTCGGTGCTTATGCCAAACTCAGGAAAAAGCCTTATGCTTTGCATAATAAACCAGGTTACAGGCCGTCTCTGAGCGTCATAATCCCGGCTAAAAACGAGGGGCAGCGCATACAGTATGCTCTGGCGTCGCTTGAGATGCAGACATATCCTATCGAAAAGGTGTATATCATTGATGACTATTCGACAGACAATACTATTGAAGTTGTCAGAAAGATGCACTTTTTGACAAAAAAGTTTGAGATTGAATTGTACCATAATGAAAAATCAGTTGGCAAGACCCCTGGTGTCAAATTCGGCGCAAGGATTGCAACTACTGATAAAATAATGGTGCTTGATGCGGATACAATCCTTTCTGACCCGAAATACATTGAAAAGATTGTGAGAGCGCATTCAGATTCTAAAACAGGAAGTTCTTACGGCACTGTAAGGCCATTCTCAAAAAAGGAGCAGTTGAAGACACTTTTTGAAATGCTTCTTCTAAAGCATTATCCTGCTTCAAGAGAGCTTGTGATGCACTATAAAAACAAGGCAGAGATGCGCCCGCTGCAAAAACTGAAATATTATCTTCTCCGCTGGCCTGTTGAGAGGTACCGGGAGGCACTTTATCTTACTGACCAGTATTTTGCAAAAGACAGTGCGCTTCGTATGTTCGGGACAACCCTGTTCCCGATCGGATGCGGGGTGATGTATGACAGGAAGCTGCTGGAACAGGTTTTTGACTATTATGAATCCACACTTGGGGACAACCTCACGACATCAGAGGACATATTCATCGGATTTTCTCTTGTAAACATGGGCTACACAAACATACAGGTGCCGGATGCAACGATGATAAGCGCGGAACCGCGCGTTGACAGGCTACCGAAACAGCTTTTCCTGTGGAATTCTTCATTTCTGCAGAGTGCTTATTATTTTAAGAACATGACTCTTTCGCTGAAACCTAAAAAAGACAAGCCTGCTTACGGGTGGATAATCCTTGCGCCCATTTTTGAAAAAATCACATATCCTCTTGCGCTGGCATACCTTATCTGGTTTGACTGGATATATGCAGTGCTTACGATGATGATAGAATATCTCGCATATGTCTTTATATTGCGCATGTCAGACCCTAAGATGGGGAAGATACACTATTTGAAAATATGCGCTGTTGCGCTCCCGCTCAGGATTCTTAATCTTCTTTTGGATGTTTATGTGACCTTTCGATTTTTGGCAGACCTTGCTATTGGGAGGAGGAACTGGAGAAAATGAATGCTGAAAAAATAGTGGTCACCGGAGGCGCCGGGTTTATCGGCAGGCATCTTGTCCAGAGGATTCTTTCAATGAAAGACGATGTGTCCCTGACTGTTCTTGACAATTTTTCTGTTGGAATGAAAGAGAATCTCGCAGCGATTGATATGAATGGCAGAAAGTTTGATGTTGTGCGCGGCGACGTCAGGGATGAGAAAGTGCTGGATAAAGTACTGGATGGTGCAGATACAGTGTATCACATGGCTGCTGTTGTCGGTGTCGACAGGGTGCTTGCGATGCCTGAGGAGACATGGGATGTAGAGGTCAATGGCACGAGAACCCTTCTTGAGAAGTGCGAATGCTTTGGAGTAAAGCGGTTCTTTCTGGCATCATCTTCGGAATGCTATGGGAAATATGATGTCTCGAGGCTGCCTATGAAGGAGAGTGATTTCGTAGTGCCGAATACAAATTACGGGAAAGCTAAGCTTGAGTGCGAGAAGATGTGTGCAGAGTATGGCTCACGGGGGGGGATGAGCTGCGTGGGTGTGAGGTATTTTAATGTTTACGGCAAATTGCAGAGTTTCAATGGGTATGTGATACCGAACATGATATGGCAGGCATTGAATGGTGAGCCTGTTAAAGTACACGGGCATGGCAGGCAGCTGCGCGACTTTATGTATATTGACGATGCTGTTGACGCTACTATTAAGCTTGCAGAGAGCAAAGTTGATGGTGTGTATAACGTGGGCGCGGGAAAGCCTGTGAGCATCATGGATATCGCAAAGATGATAATACATCTTACCGGCTCAAGATCACAGGTAATGCATGTCCCTATCAGGCGCCCGACAGATATTGAAAGCAAATCAGGGGATAATACGAAAATCAAAGAAGCAGTCGGGTGGACACCGGTACACGATATACAATCGGGACTGGTGAAGACCATTGAGAATTATAAGAGGTGTTTAGATGAACGTAGTTGCAATATGTGCGCATCCGGATGATATTGAATTTAATTGTGCAGGGACTCTTTTGAAGCACAAAGAGCAGGGGGATGAAGTTGTGATGATAACAGTGTCTAACGGTGCTACAGAAAATCACAGGCATGAAATCATCAGGAGCGAGAAAAACGCTATATTGGAAGCAAAGAGGGCTGCCTCTGTTATCGGTGCAAAACTTTACATCCTTGACTACAAAGCGCTTGATATTCCCTGCAATCACAAAATCATTGGGGAGCTTGAGTCTATTATCAATAAAAATCATGCTGATACTGTGTATACGCATTGGCATGGCCATACGAACCAGGATCACAGGAGAGTAAGCATGGCCAGCCTTGCTGCTGCAAGATGCGTCGAGCGGGTGCTGATGTGGGAAGAAGGGATACCGCACTCATCCTGCACTTCAGGGTTTAGCCCGCAGTTGTACGTGGACATAACCGACCAGATGGATAAGAAGATAGAGGCCGTTCGTGCGCATGAGTCGCAGGTTGAGAAATATGGGAAAGAACTGATGGATGGGATTCTCGCACGTGCACGATACAGAGGATACCAGATTCGCGTGAAGTATGCTGAATGCTTCCAGGTAAATAGACTCGTAAATGACGGCTTTTTAAGCAAATAATGGCGATATAATGAATGTATGTCCAACAATTGGTTCAATGAAAACAGTGGATTCTTTAGCGAATGCGGTGTATGAATCTTACGTTCGCACAAATGAAAGGCTGAATAATGACCCTATGTGGAAAAAAAGGGTGCTTTCCAACAGGAAAAAGATTGCGAGCCACATAAAGAAGTTCCATAAGGATTCCGGTACACTGACTTTTGGGGTGCGGGAAAAGCTGGAGATACTGCGCAGTAAAAATGACTGCATATTCCTGATGAGTGCACATCAGACAAATTTTGTACCTTACTCCGGGGTTGTGAGGAAAACTACGCTGATGCATGCTGTAAAAGAAAAGCTTGCGCGGTTGAGTGGCGTGGAGGTGGTTGAGTTCTACGGGGTTGCCAACCAGGACATCGCATCATCATGGCCATGGCTGAAAATGACACAATTTCCCAGCATCTTCCATAAAAACGGTGTTTTTGAACTTTCATATGAAATGAAAAAAGAGTATGAAATGAAGATGCATGCTGCTGTCCCTAATCCTGATTGGAGCGATATCTTAAAATGGGGCGGTGATACGAGAGAATGGATGAAAGTCTGCCTGAATTATATTGAAAATAGCGGATGCACTGTTGAGCCTGATAGCAAAAATGAACTTTATCGCAATTATGAACTGTTTATGGGTATATTCAAGGAGTCAATGGAGTCTGCCCGGAATTTTGCTGAGTTTAATGCCATCATGCTTTCAAAGATTGTGAATAATCATTTTTGCCATGACACTCTTTTTTCACTTTTTACTGACTGCCAAAAGGTTTTTGACAAAGAGTTCCTGTTTTTGCTTGAAAATTACAGGAAATATTATTCGTGTCTTGCTGATATCAATGGTATACAGAAGCAAGATATGATTGCTCCGTTCTGGTATCATTGCGAGTGTCTTGGAAAGGTTGAGCTTGGGATTATGGAAGAGAAGGATGTGCTGAAGTTATCCGGAAAGTGTCCGGCATGCGGCAAAGTGCATTCTTTCGCGCTTAGTAAGGATAATATGGCTTCGGATTTTTCAATGATTTCGAAGCATATATCTGCAAGGGCAAGGCCTATGACTATTGTGTTTTTCGAGGGGCTTTCAGTGAATATGTATGTCGGGGGCGCACTTGCAGGCAAATGCTATTTGAAAGAAGCAAAACATATTGCTGATAACATGAAGCTGAATTTCCCGCCTGTTGCTGTCTGGCGGCCGAAGGATACGTATAGTGGTCTTGGCCAGCTTTCGTGTGAATTGTTTGAAAAGAGCGCATGTGACGGCCGCAGTCTTGAGGATACTATTTACTGTCTTGGAAGTGAGATTAATATGATTAATGAGCGGATTAGCGGGATTGATGCGCTTATAAAACGCACAACTTCGATGCATGAGCGCAATAAGCTTATCGCAGAAAAAAACAGTATTCGCAAAGAGTATGATCTGAAACTGTATTCAAAGAAATTGTCTGATCTGAAGAAGATTCCAAACGCGCAGTCTGTAATTCCGTCTATCATGGATTATGCGATAAATATCGGACTTGAGAGGACGCGCGACAAATGGCGCGAACATCTGATGAACAACGGCAACCTGGCAGAGGACATAATCATGGATTCAGTATTAAAATACAGAGGTAATGAACATGGCGCACAATGAACTTGTAATCAAAAACTACAACACATGGATAAAAGAAAACCCCGGCATAAGCATAATGGGCTACGGCAGTGAACAGTCACAGGACATACGGTTTAATATGCTTTTTAAGGTCGGTGATATGAATGAGAGGACGATTCTTGATGTCGGATGCGGAAGAGGTGATTTTGCAGCAAAAGCAACACAGAAAGGAATAAAATACAAAAAATACTTAGGTACAGACATAGTCCCGAAGATGATAGAGATTGCAAAAAAAACAAATACTGCCAAAAATACTGAATTCAAAGTAATGGATATTTTGAATTGCAGTGAAAAGCTGTCTTTTGATTATGTTATCATGTGCGGTCCAATGAATCTCAAGACACCGCATACTGAGGATATTGCAAAAAAGCTAATAAAAAGGGCATTTGAGATTGCAAAAATCGGTGTTGCATTTAATATGACCAGTGTTTTTGGTGATGTCGAGTACAGGACAGATCATACGCACTACTTCGACCCGTTTGATGTCCTGCGGTTTTGCAGTACTATGACGAGGAATCTGGCTTTTGACCATACGTATCTGCCGCACGATTTTACGGTTTTTATGTATAAGAAATCATAGGATATTGGTGATAATTGGAGAATCCTAAGCTTTTTGATTGCCGGTTCATACTTTATATGCAATAAAAAAGGGAAATATGAGTGAACTATTCTGATTCATCGTCTAAGTTGGGTTGCGCAACCTGCGCCGCCCTTAGCATTATGTCATCTTTGTGGGCTGCGCTTTCTTTTATTTTTTCTGCAAATTCTATTGCCTTTTCTGTGTTGCCGAGTTTGAGATAATTGTCT
Organism: uncultured archaeon; assembly: GCA_965370705.1. GTDB lineage: Archaea > EX4484-52 > EX4484-52 > EX4484-52 > B79-G9 > B79-G9. The sequence goes on from CBDUVR010000001.1 coordinate 12,576, forward strand.
GCTATGTGCCAGATAAGAAATTCGTCATCGGGATGGTTTTCAAGCATGGATAGGTTGATTTTGAGGATTTCGCCCCAGTTTTTTTGAAAATGTGCTTCAGTTGCTCTCTTAAGTGTTTCTGCATCATATATCGGATGGACCATTACAACACCTCCCTTTATATAGGATCTAAGATAAAATAATATATAGAAGTAGAAGTATTAATATTTATTACTCATATTTTTTATCGTATATAAACTATACACGATAAAATCTGCGGAAATTCAATGCAATTTGTGCATTTCCTGTACCTTTCATCTATGCTATTGTTGCGAAAGGAAGCTTAAAATTGAAATTGGAGAATCATATGGTTATTTTATGATTTTAGGGTGATTTGTATGGTCTGGGCAAGGACGAAACTCGTAATATTTGATAATCTTTATGAACAGGGAGAAAAGGATATTCTTTTTAATTATTCGGGGCCGCACCCTGAAAAGTTCTATAATAAAGTGCGGGCCATGATGCACGATATTTTTAATGTGCCTGCAGGGCGCATCCAGGAGATGAACTATACATGGGAAACACAGAATAATGCAGACAAGTTCAACATACGGTGGCGTACTGTTAAAGAAATGGATATTTACACGTACTTGAGATATGATGTGATAATTACCGGCACTTCTTCTAACGGGGAAGGATCTGTTTCCATAAGGCTAAAGCCAAGAATTGTAACTGAATATCCACAGGATACATTGATTCAGCAGTCTATACTGTATGAGATGGCGCGGCGTTTCTGGCATAATATGTTTTATGCCAAACAGAGGCAAAAGTGGATGGAGATGGGCAGGGACCTGGCTTCTGAGTTTGAAAACACTTTAAAGGAATACGGGGAGGAGTTGAGGCATCATGCCCGTGTTAAAGTACAGTGATGAACTCACTCACGAGACAGACAATGTTGTCATAAGCTACAAGGGGAAGGAACCGTTTCGCATCAGACGGCATGTGGAAAGTATTCTCAGGTCTACGCTTGAAATTGATGCGCCGAAGTTTTATCTGCATTATATTGCATGGGATGTTACCGATGGTGCTTATAAGGGTGAGTGGAGAGCTTATAAGCCCTGGGACAGATGGACAGGCATAAATATAATTGTGCGAACATGGGGACAGCAGACGCTGGGGGATCCTGAAAAGAACGGGTGGATGAAACTGAAACTGATAGGCACACTTGATACAAAATATGAATACACACACAGCATTCAAAAGAGTTTGTGGTGGTCGTATAATTATCTTTTTTATAATAAGAATCGCTCGAATACATTTGAGGAAGCGAGGGATTTTTATTTCAGGGTTCTTGCTGAGATAAAAAAGCTTTACGGGATATACAGGAAAGAAGAGGCTGTGGCACCGAAGATTTAATCTCCTCTGAGCCTGTCCTGTATGTTCTTCAGAAGGTCAAGTATGTGCTCGTTTTGGGTTCTTAAGTCTTTTATTTCCAGAAGAATTGTGTTCACATCTGCCTGTCCGGTGCCTGCTCCGCTTGTTATTCGAGACTGATTGAAAAATTCTCTTTTTTGTTCATCTGTTGAGTGGTTGGTTTCTGGCATTTGCAAGGGCTTGTCTGGTTGTGGGGGGGGTCTGTCGGCGCCTTTTGGAAGCGTAAGCGGGTCATTGATGTCAAGCATTTGTTGATTCTGTACTCCTGGTTCCATTAGCGCGGTGGGGGGTTCCGCCTGGTTCTCAAGTTTGTAGTTGCTGCTTAGCTGCTCTTTTTCCGGGGACTGTCTGCTGCTGCCTTCCAGTACTTTTTTTGAGTATGAACCGGAGTCGTCAAATGCCTCGTCTATTTCCTGATCTATGCTTTTTTTGTGGAATTTTGTTTTCAACTTGTCTACAAAGCCGAGGTTTAGACTTATTATGATCACCTGTCTCTATTCAAAAATTATTTATTCTGGCTAATGTAATATATTATTATTATGTTGGATTATATATATTTTGGATTTTTGTGTGAAGTATGGATGAAAAATTGAGGGAAAAGTTTGTTGATGAGAGATGGACGAAAAGCAATGAGCCTGTGGGCTATATTGTAGGGGTTACCCCGGGGTTTTCGCAGTTTGAGCAGGGTGAGGAGAAGCTCACGAACATGGGGCTTGCAAGAAAAATAATGAAAGCTGCCCGTCTCGGGTTTGATTTCTGCCAGATTGATTATGAAGCTCTTTCTGAGATGTTTGAGGCTGATATTAAAGAGCAGATTGCGCATATCAAGAGCAGCCAGGGGAATATTGATACAGGCAGGAAGTTCGAGGTTGGCCTGCACCTCCAGACAGACCTTGATCTGTGCATTGCAGGGGCTTATGAATGGAAGATCATGCATGATCGACTTACCAAGGGCGCGTATTCTGCAAGAAGGCTGGTTGAGGCAAAATATTTCCTGTTTCATACTTCGTCGCGCATACGCCCGCATGTGACGTTTGATGTAGGGCAGCAGGAGCCGAGGGTTGCTTTGTATTCATTTGACGGGAAGAATCTGGCGCAGTTCATGCAGGAGGTAGATGATGGCACATACGTGGATCCTGCAAGAGGCTCGGTAACATGCCCCACATCAACTCCTGACGGTACAAAATTCGTAAGCATGCAGGATTGGTTCATGGGCCGGTTCATAACCATACTTTTCAATGCTATGGGTGCGCCAGCGGATGTAAGCAGTGTCGCATTCTTCGATAACTTTATGCTAGAACAAAACGGTACTGGTTTTCAAGAGGGATATGACAAAAATGTAGTACAGTACCAGAAACTTATAGCTGAATTGACCAAAGAAATTAATATACGAAAACGTAATATGAGCATTGAATGGAAAAATAAACAAACGCAACTTTTAATGCAAAAGCAATATCTTCAACAAAAAAATATAGTAGTACCCGCACAAATTGAAATTGATCTTAAAGAGATCGAAACAGAGATACAAACCTTAAATTCTGGCTCTATGGAGACTGAAATACAAAATAGAGTATTAACAGAAAGAAAAGATATTGAACAAGGAATCAAAGATGTTAACACCGTAAGACAATATCTCGAGAGAACCGACTTCAACGACGTCTTCGACTTCTGGCGCAGGCACGGCTCAGAAGCAGAAGAGCAGGTGGCATACCGCATCATTGCAAAGTACATGTGGCTGACACATGACCCGTTGTGGGCAGATATCGTCGGCATGCAATATGACCCGGACCAGATAACGTGGCGCAATGAACTCGGGTATGAATACTACTCAAAAGACAAAAAATCACAGGAGAAGAATGGCCCTACACTAAAAATACTTGTTGAAAAACTGATCACTGCTGTTGCTGCGAAGTATATCCAGGGGCATCTTTTTGTGAAACATGAAAGATGGTCTATGAAAATGGATGACAAGGAGTTAACATCTGACATATCTGTATATGAATACACTAAGGAATCCGGTATGAAGATATATATTGAAACAGCAATGCCGCCGCAGGGACAGGAAGGGCAGCTGAGGATCATGAGCGCCAATGACCATGTGAAACTTGTGAAAAATCTTGATAAAGGCGTTATCACTTCATATTGCGTTGACTTTGAGCACCTTACAGTAAACTACATCCGCGTCAATGAGGACATAGAATCCCTGAAAGACGGCGACGCCAAATATATAACTATGGTGCATATTAATGCGCCGCGCCCTATCATGGGCGCCCATGCCCCGGTCGAGAGGCTGTCGCGCGATATGCAGGTAATATATCGCTGGCTGTACCTGATGAGACAGAAGGGGATGAAAAATTCTTATCTTATATGGGAGATGGGCTCATATGGTGTAAAGGAAAGCGCGGTGGCTTTCAGGAACCTTATGCATGAGTTAAGCAAGGATACTGACCCGCTCAAGCTGCCAAAGGAATTTTACGGGATTGATGAGATGTTTGAACAGCAGCAGTGGGTAAATATGAGAGAGCATGCGTATGATGCGCTCAAGGGTGTGATAGCAAACCCTGAAGAGGATCATGGCCTCTTGTCTACTGAGGCTGTGAAGAAGAACAAGCTTGCTGAGTGGCTTGCCGGCAGGTACAAGTAACGAGTTGTGTTCTTATGTGTCCTGATGAGACTGACGGTTATCTCGATGAGCATGCGAGAAAGAAAAAGAAAGGCAGCGTGTGGGAAAGAGAGAAATACAGGTGAGCTTAGTGTTAGCGCACAAGTTCAGGGCTTGGCTTCCAGTCTGCTTTGTTGTATTCGTCTATGATTCTTTCATATGTGCTTTTTGTCATGTTTGCAATGTTCTGCCAGTTGTATGTGCTTTTTACAGTATTGTATGCGTTGGTCACTATATTTTCTTTTAAGCCATTGTCTTTGAGAACCCGACTGATCCCGATCGCGAGTGATTCTGAGTGGCCGGACCATACTTTCAGACCGTTTACTTCATGCTGGATTATTTCTGATAATCCCCCTGTGTCTGATGCCACGACGGGCGTCCTTGATGCCATACCTTCAAGCGCTACAATGCCGAAGGGCTCATAGCGCGAAGGAATAACAACTACATCTGAGATGTGCAAGAGCGCATCAAGGGTATCATCATCTGTATAGCCTGTGAATAAGACTTTGTTTCCCAAGCCCATCTGGTTTGTCAGGTCCCTGCATTTTTCGGTCATGTAGCCTTCGCCTGTAATTACGAATTTTGCTTCAGGAACTTCTTTCAGTACAGACCCGACTGCTCCAACAAGCACGTCAACACCTTTTTCCCATACGTGCCTCCCGACGAAGAATACGATTTTCTCATACGGGAGGGCAAACTTGTTTCTTATTTCTGCATAGCGATCATAATTGAAATCATATTTGGACATGTTCACTCCGTTGGGTATTACATCGATTTTATCCCATGGTGTGTAGAATGATGAGCATACGCTTTGCTTCATGAAATTTGAGCAGGTGATTACACGCCATGATTCATATACCATCTTCCTTTCTATGTCGCGTATCAGTTCCTGGCGGTCTTCATATATCCCGCCGCGGCGGCCTTCTTCAAGTGAATGTATTGTCGAGAGTAATGGGATTCTGTAGATATGCTTGAGGCCAATTGCTGCTGTTGCAACAAGCCAGTCATGCGCATGTATCAAGGAGATATCTTTGAATTCTTCGATGACTTTGCTTGCCTGGTTCTGCATCAGGACATTCATCTGGAGTGCCCATGAGGGGAAGTCTTCTGCAGGTATGTTGTCTGCATCAAAGCGGAATACATGAACCCCGTCTATGTTTTCATAGCCCTGGCTGCCTGAGAAAGCGCATGCAATGACGATGGGCTCTATCCCTGCTTTTACCTGTGCACGTGTCAGGTCATCTACATGCGTTCCAAGCCCGCCTACTTTATGCGGTGGATATTCTGATGTCAGGTGAAGTATTTTCATATGTTATCCTTTTGTTCTTTTTTCGGGGTATACTCAGAGGTGTCCCAGTTTTTGAGCACCCATGAATAATCTCTTACTATGTCCTTTGTCCATGTCGATGCTTCAGGACTGAAGACATTGACTTTGGATTCCTCTGGCGAATAGAACCGGATAAGGGCGTGCTTCATCCATTCTTTGTTTACATGTATGCTGTTTGAGCTCTGGCTTGCACGCCATTCTATTTGTTTTACTGCTTCTGTGAACCCGTTTGTTACGCCGGGGGTGCGCTGTTCCTGCAGGGAATAATAGCTTGTTATCAGGGGTTTTCTCAGCGCGTTTTGGAGTGTTATGCCTGCAGGGAACATCTGCCATTCATGGGTGTGAATAAGGTCTATGTTTCCTTCGTGATGGTAGATGTCTGCTACGACCCTGCCGATTTCCATGTTTAATGTGATTGCCCATGTGAGGGGTGAGTATGATTTGACGGCGTTGCCGACGTAGTGGATTTCTGCGCCGCCGATGTTTGAGGTCTGCCCTTCTTTCCAGGGGTCAAAAGATACTACGTGCGTGTTTATGCCTCTCTGGACAAGGCCTTCTGCAAGATTCTTGCACTGGAGGGAGATTTGGGTTATGTCTCTTGGGAGGTATTCTGCGGTGATTATTACGACGTTTTTTGGCTTTTTCTCGTATGCAACGTCTGAGGGACCTACGCGAAGCTGTTTTAGGATTTTTTCAATTATTTTCTGGTTCATCTGATTTAATGTGTTTGGCATAGAAATTCACGGTTTATCTAATGTATTCCCTTGTAGAATATTTAGTTTGAGAGTTTATAAATGTGTGAGATTGGGAAGTTTGGAAGATGATTTTTGCTTGGGTTTGTCTACATCTTTAAATCAATTTATCTGGTAAAAGCAGTGTGTGCTGCCCGGTGTTTACCAGTCTCTTTTGATGGTGATGAATTTGTCCTGCCCGTTCTTTTTGATTTTTTTGAGGTTTTTTAGGTTTGCATCTTTGTGGATGGGTTTCAGGAAGTCAAATTTTTTGCATGTTTGGAATTCTTCGCATTCAAAGCAGCCGCGAATTTCTTTTTTCTGGCAGCATTTCCTGATTTTGCAGTTCGGGTTTCCACCGCCGTTTATGCATGCTTTTTTGCAGCGCAGCCTTACCATGCTTCCAAGTACACGGTAGCATGTCTCGTAGTCTTTGAAGTCTTTGAAATATTTCGAGAGCCCTTCTGAGGCGCACTCGAATTTTGATTCTCTTAGCTTTTTTCTCAGGTCTCTTGCGAGGTCTGCTATTTCGCCCTTGTAGTTGAAGCAGTCGCCGCAGTAGAGTCCGCAGTACGCGATCAGATTTTTGTCATTTTTGGTCATTTCAGGTGCCTTCGAATGGTTCTCTTTTTATTTCTTTTATGTTCTAAGTGCTACTATAAGTTAAAAGATTGCTTAACTTTGGGGGCAACCAGCATATTCTTTCCCCGACATTCTACTATTTTGAAAAAGCCTGTACTTTCCACAATTTCTCTTGCTATTGACGTTTTCAGATGTCCGGAATCCATGAAGAGAGTGCCGTCTGGTTTTAGTATTCGGTGAATCTCCTGAAACAGTGCATGGTAGTCGTTAATCATGTGAAACGTGTCAATGAGCAGGATCAGGTCGATATTTGAATCTTTAATTCCTGTGTTATAGGAATCGACCAAGATTGTCTCTATATTTGTTAAACCTTGTTCGGATGCTTTCTCTTTTACAGTCCTGATAGCTAATGGGTGGATATCTACTGCAAAAACCTTGCCTTTCGGACCAGTTAACTTGCTTATAGGCAGCGTATAGCGTCCGGGTCCGCATCCATAATCGACTACAGTCATCCCTTCTTTTAATGGAATCTTTTTCAAATGTCGTTGCGGGTTCCAGATGAAATCTGTGAGTTTATAAAACAAGAGATTGATATTATAAACAAAATCAGGCTCTGGTTTAAGTTTGGTCTCCATAATCCTAATCAGATTTTGAATTTCTTGCAAAATCATGACAATTTATGTCAAGCTTTTCCATCATCAGTATATATATGATGAAAAACTCAGCCAAAAGGCAACCAGAAGCAATTTACCTGACTTTTTTCAGGGCTTTGTTGTGCGCTATAATATAATTTTTCGCAAGGTTCTTCCAGTCTGCAAGTTTTGAGAGTCTTTTGGCATGATATTTTCTTGAGATCATCTCGCTTTTGTCTAATTTCACAACTTCCAGAAGCATGTTTTTCAAATCATCAGTGGTTTCTTCATATTTCTTTGTGCTCCTGTTGAGGATGTATATCCCGGGATTTGCATGGGTCTTTACTTCTTTTTCCATGAATTTTCCGTAGCCGGATACGTCTGTTGTTATTGTGAGGGCGCCGTTTGATATGACTTCAAGGGGTGTGTAGCCCCATGGCTCATACAGTGACGGGAACACCCCGAGGCTGCAGCCGATTGCAAATGAATTGTAGCTGAGGGAGAGCATCCTGTCTGAATTTGAAAGGTATGCAGGGTAGAATATTATCTTCACCCTGTCTTCTTCCCTGTTCAGAAGGCTGTTTTCTTTAAGCATCCTGATTATTATGTCAGAGCCCTGATCATGCAGTTCGAATGCGCACAGGGGCGCGCTGCCACCGTTTCTTGATTTGAAGGATGCCGCGAGTTTTCTGATGTCTATTTTCTGGTATTCTGTAAGATAATCTGAGAGCTTTATGTCTGTGTTTCCGGATGTGAGTGAGTCTACTATGTTTGCGCTGATGTCTACAGAAAGGTCATCCACGTATTCTTTTATGCCGGAGAACAGGGATATGTTTTCAAGAACCTCGTGGTTCTCGCTTTTTGTGTTTGCAGGTATTAGTATGAACGCGAATACGTCAGTGTTATCCTTTTTTTCTTTGAGTTCATTGTTCAGTTTCCCGAGACTCTGGATGAACATGTCTATGCCTTTGTTGCGGACCTCGTACCTGCCGGAGATGAACATGATTCTCGGGTCTATCAGGTTGATTTCGTAATATGGCTTGAAGTAGCCTGAAAGGAAATCCATTATCTTTTCCTTGTATTTGCGGTGGAGATAGATGCATTCCTCCATTGACGGGTATTTCCCGAGATTGAGGCCGTTTGGAAGTATGACGTCCGGCTTTTTTGAGAGTATATATTCTGCTTCCCTCCCGGTTGTCTCTGATACTGTTGTGAAGGTGTCACATGCTTTTGCGCATGCGCATTCTGTCTGGTGCTTTGCTTCGACATTGTATTCGTAGGCTTTTTTCGGGTCTACTACCCTGCCGCTGTTCAGCCCGGTTTCTATTTCATTAAGCAGGTTATCGCTGTAGCTTGCCATGGTCCTGCCGAGCATTGTGGCGTGCGTGGTAAAGACTGTTGCAATTTTTGATTTTTTTGATTTTAGGTAGAGAAGAGCTACTCCTGCCATCCATTCGTGAAACTGGGCTACGACATTCTTAAGGCGCAGGTCTTTTTCCAGGTTTTCCAGAAGGATTCCTGCTGCATATGACCAGACTACCGGGTCCCCAAACCAGGAATCAGAGCGGATCGAGTCTATTTTGTGATTCATCCATAATTCTTTCTTGATGTCATTCAGGTGGTCTCTGTACCCGTCGATGTCCAGCAGTATGCAGTTTGGCCTGGCTCTCGCGGAGGTCCAGATGCCAAAATGGCATATAATGCCCTTGCTTTTTAGCTTTTTAAATGTCGGCTTTAGTATTTTTGACTCTTTTTCCTCGAATTCAACTTTTGCCTTATCAGGATTGTAGATGCCGATTGTATAGTACTTATCACCATAATGCTTTGCCATCTGCTCTGACTTGCTGTGAATTACGGTGTAGATGCCGCCGACTTTGTTTGCAACTTCATATGACACTTCAAAAAGATACTCTCCTTTGGCTGATATGTCATTCATGAGCTTTAACACCTTTTTTTACGGAATATTTTTTTCACTATAGAATCGTCTTTATCTCAAATCAAGCTGTTTTAGGACTCTAACGTGATAATCCTGCGGATATAACCCCTCTTTTAGTTAGATATATATACATCTTCGTTTAAATAGTTTTAGTGAATGTTTCTGATATTCGTCAGGCGATTTTATGTTAAGCTGGACTGTTGATAGTAAGGATCTTGGAGCGAAAGAGTATAATGCTTCTGGTTTGCATTCCTTTATTAACCGCTTTGCAGATGGGGGATTTAAAACGAAATGGTGTGGTGTGTGGGTTCCGCCAATCAAGGTGTTTGAGTATTTTGCCTATAGAATAAACGGGACCTGGCTTTCTTCAGAAAATTGTTCAAAGTGCGTTGTAAAACCGTGGGGGGTTAAGCATTATTTTTCCAGTGATGATCTTGATGTGACTGAAATTGTTTTTGCGCCTGATGATTATCCATCGGTGATATCTGTAATTTATCTGAAGAACAGGACCACGAGAGAAAAAAAGGTGCGCATTGACCTTGAAGCAGCAGTCAATTTGAGATACAAGCAGGAGAATGTTCATGGCAGGAAATACGAGGCAGTATTTAATGAACTTAGGAGGTCTGTGTCAGTTGGATCGGATGCGGGGCGATGTATGTTCGGTGTTGGTAAAACAGAAAAAAATGTTGATGTTGCAAGCAGCCTTTGCCGGAAGTATAAGAATCATTCTCCTGGTTCGCCGCAGTGCTGCTTTATTCCTTCTGAATATACTGTTAGTTTTAAACTTGGACCTCACGAGGAGATAAAAGTACCGTTTGTGTATTGCGGGAGCGGTAAAGAGAGTGGCATGCTGATTGATATATACGATAAATGCATGCAGAACTGGGACCGGCTCCTGGCTTCAAAAGTGAAGAGGTCTGTGAAAAGATATCATGACCATGATATTAATACTCCGTGGGACCGGCTGGATAAGGCGTATATCTGGGCACAGTACAGCCTTTTTGGACTTGTGAATAAATCGGATCTGGGTTTGGGTATTTTTGCCGGGTACCCGTGGTTTCTTGAGTTCTGGGGAAGGGATGTCTTCTGGAGCCTGCTCGGGCTTGTTGATATGGGTGAGTTTGAATCTGCAAGGAAGATATTTGTGACGATGGCAAAATTCCAGAAGAAGAGGATGCCATGTATTGTTCACCCGGACGGAAGGACTGAGTATCATGGCGCCGATGTTGACCCGCTGTTTTTGATTGCACTACAGGATTATGAGAAAAAGAGCGGTGATTTGACGCTCAAAAAAGAACTTAACGGAGTGATAAAGAAAGTGCTTAAGAACCTGGAGGTGATGGATTATGTTGTTGCCCATGAGCCTTCTGAGACATGGATGGATTCTATTGAGAGGCGCGGGAGTGCAGTTGAAGTACAGGCGATGTGGAGCGAAGCGTTAAAGACAATTGAGCCTAAACTCTCGATGAAGATGAATAAGAGACTGAATCAAAGATTCTGGAATCATGAGAAGAAGATATATTATGATTCGTATTCAAAGCTGCCTGACCCTGAGGTGACTGCTAACGGGCTGGTGCCGGTATTTTTCGGCCTGACTCCGGATACAAAGGCGGAGTCTGTGCTGAAGATTGCGGAAAAAGAGTTGAAGAGCCTTTATGGCATCAGGACCAGATCAAAAATGAGCAGGAATTATAGCCCGTCAGGATATCATACGGGGTCCTGCTGGGGGCTTACGACAGGGTGGGGTGCCGCGGCTTTTTTGAGGTATGGCATGATTCACGATGGGTTGAACTGTCTTGATGATTTCGCGTATGACTGCGAAAAGTTCCAGCCGGGAGCGCTATCGGAAGTCGTGGATGCTGAGACTGGAAAGCTACTTGGTGCAACTGACCAGGCATGGTCTTCTTCGCTTTTTATTTATGCTGTTGATGATTTTCTTTTTGGCATCAGGCCGGAGATGCAGAAGAAAGTTATTGTAATCGAGCCGAAGGTTTCTGATTACTGGGGGCATATGTATAGACACGGCAAAATCGTGGGAAATGATATATTTGATATGAAAATCGAGAGGACATCTTCGGGCATTGAAGTAAGAGTTGATTTTGGACAAAAGCCCAAAAGCCTTGCCTGTGAGCTGATTTTGCCTGAATGGATTAAACATGTTCAACATGAAGGAAAAAAGGTTTCTGGCAGGAAGATTAGGTTCACTTTTAAAAGGGAGAATATTGTTGCCGGGTCCAGTGAGTGACGTATATTGTCGTCAGATAAGTAGGTGAAATCATCTCCTGCATAAGCATAGATCATGTCACCTCCTTGTCATCATCAGACATCTGCCTGCATTGTTCTTTTATCAGAATTATTAAATACTTTTGTTTGCCTGCGTCTATGTGACTCCTGTGATATTCACACCATAGTCTATAGCTTCGACGCATATCTTATGTGTACCGGATGTCGCTGGCAGGCTGCCTGTGACATTGAAGTCCACCATCGCAGGTATATCGTTCGGTAATGATTTATAGTTTAGTGTTATGATTATCGTCTGGTGTGAAACGTTGGTCCCCATTATGTTCCCGGGAAATTTAACTTTTCTTGTCATTCTTGCAGGCGGGCCCTGCGCATAAACAATTTGTGACATCTCTTTTATCTGGTCCACAGCGTCCTGTGCAATTACATTCTCTGAAGTGTGTTTCAGGTCCACTAAAGCGTTGTTCCCTATCAGCATTATGGGCGTCAAAAGGAGTAGTGAAATGCCAATCACTATGAGATATTCTGTTGAAGCTTGTCCGTTCTTTTTTAATTTTTGCATGTATATATTTCTTATATAAAACTACTTTATATTATTATATGTATAATTATAATAATTGCTGATTTGTTCGGAAGGTGAAATGTTTGGCGCAATGGAAAGAAGCTATGCTGGAGACAGGTATTGACCAAATGCTCGAAATTGTGTCAGAAAGGAAAACTATCTCCGCCAGTGAACTTTCAAAGGAACTGTCTGTCCCTGTCGAGACTATTGAGACGTGGGCTGAAATATTGAGCAAAGAAAACATAATCTCAGTAGAATATAATCGTCTTGGGAAACTCATAATTACCAATAAGATAAAAAACGTAAAAGAGAAAAAAAAGCGTGTTGAGGGGCTGAGAGATGATATAGACAGCGAAATCGCCGGTATTGAACAGAATGTCAAAGAAGAATCAAAAATGGTGGATGAAGAACATAAATCCATCGCAAAGTTTGAGGAAGTGATTAAAAGAGAATACGGTGAGTCACTGAGTCTTGAAAGCAGGTTAAAAGAAATCGACGTGCGTGAAGAGCATTTGAAAAACTTTCTCACGGTAATTGCAGATGAAGAATCCAAGATTAAAAAAGAGTATATTTCAGCTAATCAGATTATCGAAAATAAAATGAAACAAATAAAAAAAACAGAAGAGAACTTAAAGTCCTACGAGATACAGAAGGATAGGTTATTTAAAGATATTGAAATCATAAAAAGACTCTCAAAGGCGATTAATAAAGAGCATCCTGCTGATATGGCAGTCAAGATTGAAGAAATTGAGAAAGATATCCTGGAGATTAGAAAACAAAGCAGATCTCTTGACAAGAAATACGGTGTTATCAGAAAGCTGATAACTAAAATATGATGGGTGAACAATGTGCCTTGCGGCAAAAAAAGAAAATCTTCAAAGATGAGAAGACATAAACTAAAGAAAAAGAGTAAAAAGATGAGGCATAGGAAGAAAAGATAGTTTTTCGCTGTAGTTAAGTAAAGATGATTCTGTTCTAAGTTTGTTTCTGATGTTTTGTCGATAAGAAGTAATTCTTCGAAACAGGTTATATCTA
>CBDUVR010000002.1:0-22617 GCA_965370705.1 uncultured archaeon
GGTTTTAGTGATTCTTTGTACTGCTTTTTTGCTGTTATTGGGTCTTTTGAGAAATAGAGGTGCGCAATCTCGTTTTTATTGCTGTCTACTGCAAACAGTCCAAGAGGAGATGTTGTGATATAATACATACTAGTGTTTATCTTGAAGCAGTTTTATATTTATTGCGTGTGATGAGATTTATAATGAGAAGAAATTATCTGAGAACCGCTTTTTTTATTTCTGATAGTGTATGGGTAACAAGGGTATCTGTTTCTGGCGCGTCTTTTTTAGGTTTTGCGTAGTGTGCCCAGAGTAGATAAATCAATACTATGATGTTTGCTGAGCCAATCAGTAGAGGTTCCATACTAAATATCTGGCTGGTCTCCCTAATATAGATTTGGGTTGATTTCTGGTTTTCATGGTGAAATCAGGTCTACTGAGTGTTATTATCTCATGCTGTAGAATTCGATGTTCTGTTCTTCAATTATGTCTCTGGTTGTCTTGTTTTTGCCGTAGTCTGCGTGTTTTGATGCCTGATTCTGTTTTATTGCCTGCATAAACTTTTTAAAGGTAATTGTTCTTAGTTACACAGTGCATGGTGCATGCCATGCAGTTTAAGGTGATTTTTATCGGAGCGATTAAACAGAGATACATTAAAGGAGCTGCAAATAAGCTTGTCAAAAATTTCCCTGAAGAATTTTCGAAGGATTTTAATGCGAATAAGGAAGCTTTGAAGGAACTTGATATTGTTGACAGTTCTCATGTGAGAAATAAGATTGCCGGTTCTATTGTGCATGTCGTGAAGAATAAGAAATTCTAAGCGGTGCATGTTGCTGGGTTTAGTGGACTTTTCTTACTTCTGAAAGGTTTGTTGTGCCGCTTATGCCTATCGGGACTCCTGCGGTTATTATGACTGTGTCGCCTGATTTGAGTGCATGCTTTTCTTTCAGCAGGTTTATGCCGTCGCTTATCATCACGTCTGTTGACTTGTAGCCGTTATGGATTTTATGTGCAAATACGCCCCACACCAGAGCGGTTGTTCTCAGGATTTTATCTTGAGGTGTCATGGCGAATATCGGGGATTTTACGCGGTATTTGGAGAGTGAGCATGCGGTTCTGCCGGTCTGGGTGAATGTCAGGATAGCGTCTGCTTTTATGTTTTCTGAGATGAGTGCAACTGCCTGGCCTACGATGTCTGTTGCACTTTTTTTTGAGATTTTTGTGCTTATTTTCGATTCCATCTTATTTTCAGCTGCGCGGCATATTTTATCCATGACTTTTACTGATTCTATTGGATATTCGCCTTTTGCTGTCTCCTGGGAGAGCATGACAGCATCTGTGCCTGAAAATACGGCGTTTGCGACATCGGATACTTCTGCACGGGTGGGCCGGGGGTTTTCGACCATTGAGTTCAGCATGTGGGTTGCGATTATTACCGGCTTTCCTGCGCTGTTGCATTTCTCGATTATCTCTTTCTGGATCATAGGGAGATCTTCAAATGGCATCTGGATGCCAAGGTCCCCGCGGGCAAGCATTATCCCGTCTGATACATCCATTATGTCCTCGAATTCCTGAACTGCTTTTATGTGCTCGATTTTTGCGATTATCCTTGTGGATGCACCTTTTTGTTTCAGGAATTTTCTTAGCTTTATAATGTCATTTTTGCATTTTAAGAATGAGACATCTATGTAGTCTATGTCGTGAAGTATGCCGAAGTTGATGTCTTCTGTGTCTTTTTCTGAGAGGGAAGGCAAATCAAGCTCTATACCTGGAACGTTGACACCTCTTCTCGAACTTAGGATGCCGTCGTTCTTTACTTTGCAGATTATTTTATGACCGGTTATTTTTTTAACCTGAAATTCAAGCATGCCATCATCAACGTATATCATGTCACCTTCTTTTATGTCACTGATTATATGCCTGTAGCTTAGTGTGGTTCCCATTTCCTCATCTGTTGTGTTTTTTATTGTGAATGTGAATGTGTCGCCTCTTTTTAGGGGTATGTCTTTTTTCAGGTCGCCTGTTCTTATTTCCGGGCCTCTTGTGTCAAGAAGTATTGCTACTGGGTTTTTCAGGTGTTTGTTCAGCTCTTTTATGTTTTTTATCTTGTTTCCATGTTCAGGTTGGCTGCCGTGGGAGAAGTTGAGGCGAGCCACATTCATGCCTGCTTTTGCAAGCTTTTTTATTGCCTCGAATGATTCGGTTTTGGGACCGATTGTGCATACGATTTTTGTTTTGCGCATAGTATCATGTCTCGATTTGTATAGGGTATATTACTGCATATCTAATTTATATATGTTGCTTAAGTTTCTGGATTTTGTTCGACGTTTGCTGATTGATCCGGAGTGACTCAATCTTTTTGTGTCCAGATATCCTGATGCCGGTGTTGTATAACTCTTGAGAATTGTATTGAGTACTGTTGTTTTTAACATTCTGTTCAAATTGCTAAACGCCATCAATAGACTTGGGGGTTGTGACCTATACAACAGCACCTATCCTGGTGACATCATGCTTATTAATATGAATAATTAAATATCTTTTTAGAGTGAGGAGTGTGAACTTATGAGAAAAATAGTTGCTCTTATTGCGGTCATTTTTTTTATTTTACCTTCGCATGGTGAAGCAATGATTAGTCTTGGAAGTGTATCAGATAGCAAGAGCACTGTTTATTCTTCTCCAGGGGGGGATGTTCAATTAAAGTATTCATTTTTCAATACAGGAGATGAAAACCTTAATCTAAAAGTGAGTTATGAACTGCTTAATGACGGGACCAGATATGATCTGCAAGAATCAGGTGACAGAGTATATATGATGAATGAACCTTATCCGTCTACATTGAGGAATACGCTTTATATTACTTTACCTCCAATGACTCTCGATCCTGATTCTTCTCCAAATAGAGAATGGATTGCCCTGGACGGCGGCAGTAGTTATGCTGAGGTTAAGAGTGCTTATTTATTTGTCAGGATACCCGGGGGCAATATTCATGCAAATCCTTACAGGCTGAAGGTGGCGGCTACCACACTTGATGCTTCTGATTCTTCAGATGCACAGAATACGACATCGATACAAAAGGTGGTCCAGCAGAGAGAATACCTGCTTACGATATATAATGGCGCAGAAAAGGTTGAACTTGTACCTGATACAATTGACTCTGATAATGACGGACTGACAGACAGTGAGGAACTTGACATCTATAATACGAATCCATATAAGAAAGACACGGACGGGGATGGAATAACAGACGGGGATGAAATTGAGAGAGGAACAGACCCGAATGACCCGGATTCTCCGGGGGGAAGCGGGCTCAGTTCCAGTTCTTTTTTTGGTAAATTAGGGGACATGATAGGGCTTGGGGGCAGCGACCATGCAAGCACGGGCCCTGATCAAAGCGGGAGTGAGATCTCCCGTGATGATGCCGGTGGTGAGAAGCGGACAGATACTGGTGAAGAAGCGGATAACACAGGAGAAACAGATGAAACTTCCGGAGAGAATGTTGAAGAAACCGGCAATCCTACGGGTCTTGCTTCGAAGATACCCTCAACAGGTCCTGTGAACATCGCTACTGTTATAATAGTTATTGTTGGAGCTTTATTCATTTATCGCTTGTTAAAAATCAAGGTGTAGTCATGCTTTTTGAGAAATACAGGAAGAATCTGGTTTTCATTGTCGTTTCCATGATTGCAGTTATGTTTCTTATTAGTATGTGGTCGTATGCAGTGGATGATATCAAAAATATCGTTGACGCACCGGATCCTGTGAATGTTGATGGCGCAAATATAACAATTAATGCAACTGTCAGGTATACTGCGATGGGTAGCGAAGGGAATGTCACCACACTGGTGATAGAATATCCTGTATCAGAAGAGGTGCCTATGAATTATGTCATGGATATTTCCGGTGATGAAAAACTGTATACTGTGGCGTATAATCCAAACCAGACCGGTGAATACAGTTATCGCATCAGAGCAGAAGAAGACGCTGCTGCTACGAGAGAGTCTGGTATCTACACTTTTGATTCTGCTTATTTTCCGTTTATAAAATCGGTCAGTGATTCTCCGGACCCTATCAAGTACGATGCGGGCAGCGTAACAATTAGGGCAGACATTTACTACTGGAATCATTCTCTTGATAGCGTGATTCTTGAAATTGTTGCACCGGTTCTTGTAAATATTAGTATGACAAATGTATCTGCACTTGGGATGGGTTATGTTTTTGAAGCTAGTTATGATCCTGAAAATGTCAGTACGTATAATTACACGATATTTGCAAATGATACATCCGGTGCCTTTTCATACTCTTCGTATTATACTTTCAAGTCTGAGGGGTATCCCCCGGAGATTAACAGTGTTTCGCATGTTCCGGGTATTGTGCTGCCGGGAGAGACTGTGTTTTTTACTGCAAATGTCACTGATGCACGAGATGATCTTGACACTGTGCTTTTGAATATTGTTTCGCCTGTGGCGGAGACAATCGAAATGACTAATATTTCCAAAGAGATTTTTGTGGCGAATTATATGACACCGCTGAATACAAAAGGGATGTTCTATTATCAGGTATGGGCTAATGATACTGAAGGATTTGTGAGCACTTCTGAATATCGCACATTTATAAGCAATGAACTTTTTTGGGATAATGCTACTATCAGTGTGAAGATATCTCCTTCATGCTGCGGAATGTTTTCGTTTTTTTATATCCCGGAAAGGGTTATCCAGAACCAGACATTGGTTATATTGAGCCTCTTTGAGAACTGCGGGAACCTGGGCATAAACGAAACTACAAATATAACTATAGAGAAAGATGTGATAGATGAATATGGAATGATAAACGAATCTACCCTGGTTATTATACCGCCAAATATTATCCGGTACTGGCAGGGTGATATGGAATATGTTGAGCCGCTCCATGACGACGCTTTCTTTTCTATTTTCTACACCAGCGGGCTTCCGCTTGGAAATTATACTGCGAATACTTCGGCATTTTACTTTACAAATACAAGTATAGATAATGAGACTTTTGAGTGCAGCGGAGTGGTAAGCCTCTTCAGGCATTTTGAAATTGTTGTGGAAACTGGGGAGCATAAAATATCTCCTGTAGTTATTATAAGGGAGATGCCACCGCAGATTAACCAGGATACTGTGAACTGCAATTCGAACAATACATGGGATGGCTCATGCACATATACCAGCGTAAAGTTGATTGTATACAACAGGGGCACTGAAACTGCTAATTCTCTGGTGTTGACTGATCTGGCAACCCGCATGTGCGGCGGAGGAAATTGCAGTCCCCTTGCGTACAGGTGCGTGAATAATTCGATGAGTTATTCGTGCTATGCGGTTGTGGATAATTTGTCACAAATAGATCCAGACGCAGCGTCTTATGTATATTTTCACTTGAACGGGGAACTTAAACCACGGGAATATGCGATACTTGAATATGAGATAGTGCCTACGAATGATGCATCGTTTTATGACACGGCACAATCGAACCGGTATAATTTTGCTGCGAGTGCAGACTATTATTATGGTGTGGCAAACGAATCACGTGCTGCAAAAGAAGATCATGAGGTTTATAACCCTCCTTTGTCGAATGTGTTATATCTGGCTAATAAATCGTCTTTTAATTATGGGTTGGATGTTGATATAGATGCTTCAAATGAACAGAGGGATTTTGAAGTGGATAGTGAGGTAACGTTCTATGTTAAGGCAATTTCGGTTTCCGGCAGTGATGCGGCTAAAGGGCCGTGGAATGCCAAGATAACTTTGCCTCTTTTGTGGAATGTTACGTCCTGTGCGCATGTTTCCGGACCAAGTTGCAGCTGCAGTTTTAATAATACTGATAAATGGGTTATGTGCAATGGTTCTTCTGATGTCGGCAATATGGAAGTGTCTGAGTTCAGTTTTACTGCAACTACCCGGATACAAAGTGATTTTTTACTGCCTGTGTATTCAAATGATTCAAATGCGGGCAGATTTATGGATGAAAATTATATTCCTGGGTTGTTTGCTTTATCGAGGGCAGCGATAGAGGAGGAGGTGCCGGAACCAACACCTACACCCACGCCAACACCTGCCCCTGAGCCAATACCGGAACCAGTGCCGGATCCGGAACCAACACCTAAAATTGAAATTGTGTTAACTCCCCTTAACAGTATGTATAAAGCATTTCAGGGGCAGATGATTCCGACAATATACAAAGTAGAGAATATTGGAGAAACTTATGTTGAAAATATAAGCATTGAGCCTGTTCTTTTGCCCGGGTGGAACTACTCACAAACCCTGATTGATTTTCTGAATGTCTCTGGATATGTCAACAGAACCATGTTTATTACTCCGCCTGTCGATGCTACGCCCGGAATATATGCTATCCCTATCAGGGCAATTGTACGCAGTGAAACCGCGGATATTGCATATATATGGATTGAGGTTTTTCGCCGGGTAGATTATCCAAAAATAAGGATTGTTGAGGCACCGGAGATTATCGAGGTTGAAGAACTTTCGAATATTACGATACCGATTCTTGTAGAAAATATTGGGAAAAAAGTGCTTCATAATGTTTCTGCGAGGATAGAAAATGCAGAGCAGTGCCTGGGCGACTGGCAGGCAGGAGAATATGTTCTGAATATAAGTGAAACCAAGTCAATTGATTTTAAGGCGACAACAAAGGAAGGACCAAAGGTATGCAGGGCAAATCTTATTGTTTATTCCAGAGAAAATGCCTATGCTTTTGCGCCAGTCAAAATAATTATTAAGGCAAAGCCGCCGCTTATCCCCCTTGCGAAACGCATTACTCCGTGGGTGGCTTTACTATGGACCATACTTTTTGTGATTTATGCAACAATCAGAAAGAGAAAAACAAAAAGAGGCGAGATCCCGAGTTCTAACAAGCCCAAAATGATACTCCATATGCTGCTCATCGGAGAACTGGTTATCCTTGCGTATGTTTTCCTGTGGTATTCTGGAGTGATTGAGATTATTTAGTCTTTATTGGATTTTGGCATGTATTTTTTATATTCGCTTTCCTGAGTTTTTCTTACTCCAAACCTGTCAAGTTCTTCTTTTTCTTCTTCAAGCAATTCCTGCCCGGATGTGTACTTTAAATTTAGCCAGAAATAGATTAGTGAGAACAGCATTATCCCAATCCCGAGTAAAGGGAGAAAATAAGAGGGATGAGAGATGTTTAAAACATTGAATGCATTTATCAAATCTCCCTCTTCTGAGAAAAAGTATATTACCGGTGAGAATAGAAAGCCCATTGCTATGAAGCTTGTGAATATTGAGTATTCAAGATAGTCTCTTTTTGTCAGGTACCAGTCAAGTATGAGAAGTGAAAAGCCTATTGCTAACGTGCCTACAACACCGGCTAAATACAGTATTGCCAACTGGATGTTGCTCATAGTGCAGCTGGGATATACTGTGGCGTATAAGCCGCCTGTGAGAGAGGAATGAAAATCTGCCCAATACGGGCAATTGTAGTATTTCAGGACAAATATATGAAATAGTTCGTGAAAAAATGGAGATATAATAAAAGCGACGATAGGAAATGATAGCAGTCCAGCGATCATGTAGGCGTTATAGTGGTGCTCATGTGTTATGCGCCGTTCCATTGCTTTTGGTTCCCGGGCAGGGTTTTTTTGTTTTCGCTTATTTTGCCACATGGTTACATACCATATCTTTAATTTTTGCCCTTCTCTCCTTTATTGATTGTCTATCTTTCAGGATGCTTTTTTCTGTTTCAAAATATTGTTTTTTTAAATCTATTTTCATTTTCTGCCTGAGAACCAGTATAGACAATAATAAGAAAATGATTGTTATGAATGCTAAGTAATTATCCATGTTATACACCGAAGAGCTTGTCTATTTTCCCTAAAAGTCCTGACTCCTTTTTGGAGATGCGATTTCCTATTTGTTTTTTTTCTTCTTGTTTTTCTTCTGCTCTTCCAACCAGCTTAGCCAGCCTCTCTGCCTCATCAAGCAGTTTCGGGGTTTCATCTTTTTTCATGGAATCTTTGTACTCCCCGGTGCTTACTTTTTCAAATAACTGTATCAGTGATGCCCGTGTTCCGGGTTCTATTGAGGATGTTGCCAGTTTTACAATTAGTTCATTATAGGTCTGCTCTTCTTTGATGTCTATCTCTTTTTCAACCAGCCCTTTCAGGATGAATGTACATTTTATGAGCGCATCTCTTGGGGGCTGCGTTCTTCTGATTATTTTCATCTCATTTATTATCGGGTCACTAGTGAAATCGTCTGTTTTTGTTTTATATGTGATTCCCAGAAATTGTTTTATTTTTCTGATTATACCCTGCGGCTTTTCCTGCGGTGAGGGGGGAGATGTTAGTTCTTCTCCCAGCTGCAGATGGTGTGGTGATGAATCTTTTTTGCTGAATTTGATTTGTTCCCTGATTTTGGATTCGTCTTCTGCTATTTTTGCTATGAGTTCTTTTTTGTATTCCTCGAAGACAGCATCTATTTTTGAGATGACGGTATCGGTTTTGTTCAGCCGGGCGTTTAACTCTTCTTTTTTTTTCAGATAGTCTTCTTCAGGCATCATGCCAAGATCATGCATCCTTGTCAGGGCATCTATGTCTTCACGGTATTTTCTGTGCTCGGCGCTGAAAGAGCCAGTGGTTAAAGATGCCCTTATTTCATCTTCCAGCTTATCCTTCAGATGATCCAGCTCTTCTTTTTCAAGAGTTCTGAGAATTATGTCCTCTATCTCTACTATTTTTTTTTCTATCCTTTTCTTGTTTTCTTCATATGATTCCAGACTTATAATGTCGTCCTTGTAGATTTTGTCCAGAGCTTTTATGTCGCCTGAAAATGATTCTTCTTTTTTTCTTAGTTCTTTTACTGCTTTTGAACTGTTTGCTGATTCTTCAATTGCTTCTGTATCTGCCTGTGATGCTTCTGATTCTCTTATCTGCTCGTGCAGGTCTTTGAAAAGAGGGTTTGGTTCTAAGGTCCTGTTCATTGTATGGAGGTCGGTTTCGATTTTTTCCAGATGATGCTTAAGGTTTTTTTTGTCTTCATGATCCGTGCGCTGTTCTTCTTTTGGCTCCGCATCCGGGCCTTGTGCCTGCTCTGCTGAAAGAGGTTCTGTTTTTGCTTTTTGCGGCTCTTCCAGCTGCGGCTTGCTTTCGAGCTTGCTTTTAATCTGCCCATAGAGGGATTTTGAAATAACGCTTAGCTTTAATGCGTCTGTTGTTGATTTTTGCTTGTGTTCTGTCTGCGGGCTGTCGTCTTTGCCTGCTGTTGCAGCCTTATTTTCAGGCACGGGTGAGGGGTGCGGTTTTGATGTCTCATGATGCGGTGGCTTTTGCCTGTCATGCAAGACGTGTTTTGTATTTTCTGTGGAGGATGTTGTTTGTGGTTTGCCTGCATTGGATTTGAGTTTTTCTTTTGTTTTCCTGTAGACTCCTTCTGAGATGAGATTGTCGTTATATGCATTTTCTATGTTGTGCAATAATTTCTGTTTGTCTTCAGACAGGGGGATGCTCTGATTCCGGGATGCTGCCTGAGGGTGCGTATTTACAGAATGGACCAGATGACGGTTTTTTTCTGACACAACATTCTTATTTCTAATATCTTTATCAGTAATCGTTTGTTGCTTTGTTTGTACCATTGCCATAAAAGATCACATGCCAGTATCCATTGATGCCTGTACAGGTCATTAATCAAATTAAGTATAGTCAAGGCATGAATAAATTGAGTGCAGTGCCTTGCCATATACTCAAGGCAAATTGGCTTTTTGTTGAAATTGGCTCAGTTATCTCATGCCTTGAGTATACTTCTTTGATATTAATTTTATAAGTAAGAGGATATATAAATAATTAGGTATGGATTGATTGAGTTTGAAGGTGAGCTATATAAACAAGCGTGAATTAGAGATAATGTCTGACAGAATTGCAGGGTATCATGATAAAATTGAGAGTATATATAATGAAACAGGTAAGGCAGTTATCGGGCAGAAGGAGGTAATCAGCAGTGTGATTACATGCATGCTCTCTAATGGGAATATTTTGCTTGAGGGTGCGCCGGGGCTTGCCAAGACTCTGCTTATTATGACTCTCGCAAAAACTGTCAGGGAGACGAAGTTCCAGAGAATCCAGTTTACCCCGGATTTGCTGCCTGCGGATATTCTCGGAATTTCAGCATATGACCCTGAAAAGGGTTTTTATACTATGAAAGGGCCGATTTTTGCTAATTTTATTCTTGCAGATGAGATTAACAGGGCGCCGCCAAAGGTGCAGAGTGCGATGCTGTCTGTGATGCAGGAGAAGATAGTTACTATCGGAAAGGATACTTTCCAGCTACCGTCCCCGTTTTTTGTGATGGCTACGCAGAATCCTCTTGAGCAGCTGGGGGTTTATCCGCTGCCGGAAGCGCAAATTGACAGGTTCCTGTTCAAGATTGCTGTCGGGTATCCGAAGAAAGAAGATGAGAGGAGAATTGTTGACCAGAATACCATGATTAATGAGTTTGAGAGTTATGATATACAGGAGGTCATAGTTCCGCAGGATGTATTTGATATGCAGTCTGTTGTCAAGGAGATTTATCTTGCACCGGAAATTAAGCATTATATTGTTGAGCTGATAAATGCTACGAGGCATCCTGAAGAGTATGGGCTGGAGTATGGGAAGTATATTGACTGGGGTGCATCGCCGAGAGCTTCTATTGCTCTTTTTATTACAGCGAAAGCACATGCATTTCTTGAGAACAGGGCATATGTGCTGCCGGAGGACGTCAGGGAGATTGCGCATAATGTGCTGAGGCACAGGATTATCCTGAATTATGAAGGAAAGGCAGTGGAACTGGAGACAGATACAATCATTGATGAAATCCTGAAGAGTGTGGCGGTTCTGTAAACACCGGAAGATTAACGGCCTGTACCCCAGAGGTTGAACCATTTTACGAGCGGGTTTATGAATGGGTCGTGTGTGTAGCATTTTATAAAGCCGGCGTGGGTTTTTGTGAATATTCTTTCTATGTTCTTTTCCTGCTTTTCAGCTTCAAGCCTGTATTTTTCGCGGATTTTGTCAAGGTCTACATCTGTAGCGGATTTAAAGATTGGGTCTGACATCCTGAAGTATCCCAAATTGTCAGGAATGTGGCTGTCTCTTATGTCTCTCACCATTATGCCGAGGACGCCTTCGAATTTTGATGACGCGGCTTTTAGCAGGTCTTCCCAGTCATTGCCGATACTGATAAAGTCTGAGACTATGAATAATATGCTTTTTGGGTCCAGAGTAGCGGTGGCTGTTTTTAAGGCAGAGTAGAGGCTGCATTTGCCTCCGTAATTTTCCGGGTTGCTGAGTTCCTTTAAAACACGATAGTATTGGTCAGAGGATTTTGATGGCGGTATGAGCTTGTGCACACTGTCACTGAACATGGCGATTCCTGCTTTGTCACCTACTTCGATTGCTGTATATACCAGGGTTCCTGCAATAACTGAGGCATATTCGGTTTTTAACTTGTCCTGCGTGCCGAAGAGCATTGTTTCTGATGTATCGATGAGGACAAATATATTCAGGTCGCGCTCTTCCTCGTAGACCCGGACATAGAGCTTATCGAGTTTTTTTGATGAGGACACTCTTCTTGATATTTTCCAGTCTATCATTGATGCATCGTCGCTTGTGGTGTATTCTCTCAGGCCTTCGAATTCCAGCCCGCGACCTCGAAATATTACCTTGTATTTTAGTATAAACCTGACTTCATCTACCAATCTCCTGACGTTAACGTCTATTTCCTGCATCAGATTTCTAATTTCAGGATGAATGTACAGTTTGCTTTGCCGAATCTCTTTGTCTTTGATGTCTCTTGTATTCATGATAATCAACTTGCCGGGTTATGGGATTGTTTTGTATTTGGTTGCTCCAAGGCTCCATTCGAGCAGGAGCAGGAGAGCAGCGATGAGCAGTACGTATTTTACAAGAGGCATTTTTGTTGTGTCTTTGTCCAGAACAGCACTTTCAAAAGCAGTATTCAGCTCTTCTTTGTTCGTTACGAAAAAATATTTTCCCTGGGTCTGGTTTGCAATGTTTTTTAGTTCGGTTATGTTCAGTTCCTGAAATTCTGCTGCTGTTGCGTTTGTTTTACTTAGGTTATGCAGCAGTTCGGTGTCTGAAATGGTGGCTGTGGTGCCGTTTCTTAGACCAACGCCGATCGTGTAAACTGTGATGTTGTTTGTTATAAGATATTTCAGGGATTCTTCAATATCTACTCCCCTGTTATTGCGACCGTCTGTTATTAATGTTATTACTCTTTTCTTTGAGGTGTTTGTCAATAGTCCTGATGAAGTTATCAGGGCGTTTCCAATAGAGGTGCCTGCTTCCGGGTCAAATGTGATTTTGTGCAGTATTTGTTTTAGTTCTTTGTGGTCATTGGTTGGTTCTGATTTTACATGCGATTTGCCTGCAAATGTGACTATCCCTATTTTCGTGTTTGTGGGGACTTTGTTTAACAGGTTAATTGCAGAGTCTTTTGCAGCTTCCAGCCTGCTTGGCTCAAAGGTTCCGTTGTCTGATGTCAGCATGCTTGAGGAGGTGTCTATTGCAAATACATAATCAGTATCAGAAACTGGATTTATAATGGTGAGTGTCAGGTTGGATATGCCGACGATTATCAAAAACATTGCCAGAAGGCGGAGAATCAGTGGCAGGTAGTTTTTATGAAGAATCTCGTAGCCGATGACTTTTTTTAAGGTCTCATAGTTTGCAAATTTTATTGTTCTTTTTTCTATTTTTTTTAATGTGACTATGTGGATGATGATGATTAATCCGATTAAAACTATCAGTAGATTGACATTCTCATAGGTGTAGCTTATCTGCATTTTGAATCACTTTCAGCATAAATCCAAATAAATTATGGTGGTTCTGGAATATAAGCTTTCATGGAGATGAATGAAAATCATAAAATTTACTACGAGATTTATGCAATTTTAAGCTTTTCATTGATCGGAAATTGTTACGAACACAATGAAAATCATAAAATTTACTACGAGATTTATGCAATTTTAAGCTTTTCATTGATCGGAAATTGTTACGAACACAATGAAAATCATAAGATATTCTATATACGATTAAAAAAAGAAAATGACCCTGTTAGGGAAACAGGGTCAAAGGGAAGAGAGCATGATAAAAAGAAAAAATGTGACCCTGCCGGGAAGACAGGGTCAATAGGGAAGAGAGAAGATACATGTAACCCTCCATTTTATCTCATACTGCAGTTGCTATAACAGTCAAAGTTCCGTTGGTTACAGTACCTACAGGTACACCATAGGGGACATATAATCTTACGTCAACTGCAAATGAGGCTCCAGGATATAGTGTCGTACTTTGGTATCGTTCATCCAGTGTACATCCGCCTGCGCCAGGTGCATCTATATTCCACCTGTAAAACCTGACCTTGCTGCAGTCAGCGCTAACGGCTGCGCAGTAGTGTGCACTACCTACTGCAAAATCGTTCACTACACCCCAATCGCTGTTTCCGGGTATTGAACTGATAGACTGTGGATTATCGTTTAAAACAATATCTCCTGTGGCGCCTGTAGTGTGGGCTGTTGTACCAATATCCAGAGTTGCTGTACCAGTCCCGTTGCAATAGTTCCCAGTGGATGCTGTTGCCCAGAAATATTCATCCGGACCTATATGCAATCGCCCCTGTCTTTTATAGTTATCTGGAAGTGTCAAATAGACTATGTCTTTAGAGTGATTGAATTCCAATCTGTCAACAAATGCAAATCCTGATTCTCCCATGGTGCTGTTTTTAATTGCCAAAAAATTTGCTGCGTCATAATTTGTTACGACACCTGTACCAAACGGCCTTATTGTCGGCCGTGTTGTGTTGAACCATACGTCTGTCAGGTTAGTTGAGCCGATATTTTCTATTTGTATCTGGCTGAGATTTTGACTATTGTATGTATAGTTCTCTATCATAGTGCCCGGATCTTGTGTACCATAGTTCAGCACCGAAGGTGTAATATCAATCATTGTTTTTGAGCCAATGGTTAGACTTACTGTCGCATTTCCTGTTTCGTTGGTGGCTGCATCTGCTCTTTCTCCTGTACTTGAGAGCATAGTTATCGCAAAGACTGTAAAAAATAATATGCTGTAAAATTTTATTTGTCCTTTTGTATAATTTATTTTTCTTTCCATATTAATTACCTCCCTTTTTCAGGAACCACAGCATTTTCTTTCCGGAGCCAACTTCAGCTACCTCCAGCCTGCAATCGATTATTCCCTGGTCCTTGAGCTTGTAGGAATGGATGTTTACTGTTGACCATGAAAGGTTTGCCTTTTTGGCAATCTCGTAAGTTGACAGCGGCTCTTTTGATTCCCCGAGTATCTTTTGGATTATTACACTGACAGGCACATTTTCTCTTTTCGTCATTTTATCTCCTCTTTCTCGCGTTTGAATTTTCATCATGCTTAACTCACATCCACAAATACTGTTAATGTCCCGCCTGATGCACCACCGAGGGTGCTCCAGTATGGCACCCCGTAAGGAATATAAGCTTTAATCCATGCTTTTGCCAAATCGCCCGGAACCAAGTTTGAGTTAAGGAAATAGCTGGGAACGTTATTACATAGTCCTGTCCCTGCTCCTGGTGCGTCTGCATTCCATTTGTGGAACATGGCTTTTGAGCAATCGTAATGGACAGCAAAGCAGTAAGTTTCGCTGCCAAAAGTGACGTTGGTTACGCTCCAATCATTTACTGACTCCAATACGTAGCCGGTGTTGTCAGCCAGATTTGTATCTCCAGTACTGTCTTTTGTGTGCGGGTCTGTACTGTAACGCAATGTACCTTCTGTACAGTTGTCGCCATTTTGACTTTCCACTATGAAGAAATATTCGTAACTGTTGTTCCTGAACCTTCCAAACATGTCCTCTGGCGCAGATGCACTGGCTGTGTTGGGTATTGAGATATACATGCTGTCATTTTCCCGGTATTCCACCCGGTTTATAAAGTAAGGCGAGCTGCTGCTTGTGTTAGCTATAACCACAAAATTTGCAGGATCATAAGCATCCGGGTCACCAGAACCAAATGGCCTTTCTGATGGATATGTGGCGTTGAACCAGATATTTGTTATGTTAGTTGAGCCAATATTTTCTATCCAGATATTGCCGTAATTATTTGCCTCTGTTGTATTATCAGCAACACTGCCAGGGTATATGTTGCTTCCGTTCCATGTAAGAGAACTTGGGTTGATGTCAACCATTGTTTTTCCTGTAATATTTATCGAGATTGTAATTGTGTCATTACCTTCGGCTCCACTTGCAATATTCATCATTGAAGTAGAACCCAGAAGCAGAAACATGACAGTTAAAGCTAGAAAGACTCCAAAAACAGTATTATTATCACTCATGTTTATCCCCCTTAATCCCTTTTATGAGTTGTTATGTTATATCGATATATTAAAACCTTCCCATATATATATCTTTCGATGTCACTAATAAGTAATGTTGAGATGATAATATGATTTTAGAATAATAGGATTATATTTCTCAATTTCATTATAATTTTATTCTGATATATTGAGATATCAAAAAGAGATTGTGGAGGCTAATTCCTTCAATAAAATGGTACCATATTGATGTTAGCCGGACTTGACTATGCGATAAAGTACAAATGTACCTATAAGTATTATTATAATTGTCATATAGTTATATGCGCCTCCACCAGATGCAGTATTTCCTGTTACAAGACCTGTGATGCGGTCTTTTATGTCTGTGTTCTGTGCCGGTGTGTTGTTGCCTGCTGATATATTGTCCGGGTTTTTTGCGTTTTGGGCAGGGTTGTCTGGACTTGTATCGTCCTGTGGTATATGGTTGTTTATGTAATTGTCATTCATGTCCGACTCAGGCAAATCGTTCGTTGTGTCAGCAAGGGTAGAGGTGGTTTTTGTTAGCGGGGTGTATGTTTTTTTTGATTGTCCTGTATCTTTGTCTGCGTATATTGGATTAGGTACTATGTTTTGGATGGTGACTGTTAGGGGGTACTCGCGGACCTGTCCTATGGACGCTGCGGCACTGTCATGTATTGTGTTTGTGTTTTGGGTGCGAACGCGGAATACGAGGTAGTATTTGTTTTTTGCGTATGTTTTTTTGTTTGGGACTTCTATCAGGAAATATACTTTTTTTGCGGGGACGTAGAGGTCTCCTTTTTTCCCGAGTACGACCCATGTGGTGCCTGAGTCTTTGGAGGGTGTTTTTGTTGCCGGTGCGCTTTCTAGTGTGAGGGAAGGATCAATGACTAGTATGCTGTTCTTTTTTTGCGTGATATATGCTTTTATGTCGCTTATCGTGGATGTTTTTTCGATGGGGGTTATTTGCTCTATATACAAGTCAATATCAGTGCTGCCTGTGTTGAAGAATGTGACTCCGATTATTTCCTGCTGACCAGGAGACAATCTTAAATTTTTTGTGGTAAATGTGCTTCCGAGCGAAGTGTCTGCGTAAGCCAAGGGTGCAAATAATAGCGTCATAAAGAGAGCTATAAGCAGGTGATTAAAGGTTGCTGATTCTGATGGATTATTCTTCCTTTTTTTGATATTGATTATTTTGTTCTTTTTCATTTTATCACGCTGTCCCGTTGACTTTTATCCAGAGTGTTCCGTTGTAGCCTCCGACCTGGCCTGATATGCCGAAAGGTATGTCGAGGAAGAGGACGAATTGTTTTGATTCGCCTGATTTCAGGTATGATTCGAGTTGTGTGTAGTGTTCTTTTAGCTCGTTTGCGGGGTCTGTGAGGCATGCACTTGCTGAGTTTGGTGTCGGGTAGGTTGTGAGGTTTCCTGAGCATCTTGACAGGTTGCATACCGGTATGTGGTAGCTTGATGGCTGGATTGATGTGAGGTTTGTTCCAAGGAGCCAGATTCCGGTGTTTGCGTCTGAGGAGTCTTCTGAGAGGGATACTGTCACTGCGCTTGATGCCTGTGAGCTGTTGGTTCCCGGGTCGAGCCAGTTTGTTGGTGGTCCTGAGATGTAGTTTGCGCCACCGTCGTCGGGTCGTGCGTACCATGTGGTTATTGAGTCAGGAGTTACTGTGGATATCAGCAGGTATTCTATTTCTATTGTCGCGTTTAGGGTTCTGTTGTCTGTTGACTGTGTCCCTTCAAAGAGGACAGATATGTTCCATACTGAGTTGATGGGGCCTGTGGCGTTTATTATCCATGATATGTTGCATTCGTCGTTCTGGTTCATGTTATTGCAGGTTCGGGGGTTCTGGATGCCGTCGTTTATGTGGAATGGTGTGCCTGAGATTTCAGGGATTGTTGTGTGGCCAATTGTTGCATTTGAGTACTGGAGGGTGCCGTTCACTATGCCGCAGGGGCCGTTTATGCATTTTACTGTCGCGTTTACTGTGAGGTTCCTGTATTGGGAAGCTACTGTGGTTGAGAGTACCGGCGGGATGATTAAGGATACTTCGAGGGCGCCGCTTGGTTCGGTTATGTTTATTGTTGTGTTGTCGTTGTTGAATGAAGCGTTGTAGTATAATGTGGAATTATCTGTTATGTTGCACTTTGGATAGTAAATGCCGGGGGCATATAGTCCTGTGTTAAGTTCGTAAGTTGCATGACCTGTTGAATTTGTGTGGGCGTTTCCAAGGGAATATGTATTTGTCTCGTTTTCAAGGTAAAAGTTCACAGTATAGTTTTCGAGTGAGGCAGTGGTGTTTGCGTCCTGTGCAAAACATGTAAGGTCCAATAGAACTCCTTTTGTATAGTCGCCGCTATCCGGGGAGTGCCATGTGATGTTTGACCATCCCCAGATGTATATGGTTATGTTGTCTTCGTCAGGAGTATAGGAGGCTTTTGTTACGTTTATCTTTATGGTCTCGGGTCCGGTTGAGTGTCCGATTGGTATTGTCCATGTGTGGTTTTCGTCCAGGTTTGTGGGGTTGAGTTTTGTTGTTGTGTTGTACCAGTTTGCGGTGTCTGGTGTTGTGGGGTTTGCCGGGTCTTTTGTGTATGATTTCAGGTCTATTGTGTCTCCTATGTTTACGTTTGTCATGTTTTGGGGTTCGAGAATTGTGACGTTTAGTATTGATGAGATTGATACTGTTGAAGAATCTTCGTTGTTTCCGCTGACGCTTTCGTTGTAGTAGAGTGTGGAGTTGTCTGTAATTGTACAGCTGTAAGTGTAGGAGCCGCCGGAGTAGCCTGTGGTGTCTACTTCGTAGATTGCGATTCCTGTTTCGTCTGTGTAGTTTATGCCAATTGGATTTCCCTCTTCATAGAAGGAAACTTTGTATCTGTCGATGCGGGTCAGGCTGTCTTCGTCTGTTATGTTACATTTTACGTAGAATATGTCGCCTATGTCGTATCCTGCACCGTTTTGCGGTGAAGTCATGTTTGTCTGGCTGTAGCCGTAGACTGTGAACTGCAGATACGGGAGAGTGTTGTTCCAGTTATTGCTAAGGTCTGTGGCGTTGAGTTTTGCTATGTGAGGCCCCACTGTCCAGCTTTGGTTTATTGTGAATGTGTGGTTTGTCCAGTTTCCAGAGACTACTTGAGTCGGTTCTGATATGATGGCTTCTGACCTGTTGAAAGATACGTAGGAACCGGATGTTGTGTTGATATCTTCGTTCCATTCTGCGTATATTTTCAGATAGTTTGCCGGGTTTATGAGACCGCCTTTCTGGACCTGTGATGCGTTTAGCGCATAGTTGGTTGTGTTAGGGGGAGTGATGTCTTCTGTTCTTATGTGAAGAATGTCCTGCTTGTAGTTTACCGGGTCGTATGTATCGTATTTTAAAGTCGCATTGTTTGATATCTCGCATATTATGTAGTAGTCGTCGTCTGCTGTTGAATAGTCTGTATATTCGAATGATGCGCGACCGTCTGCACCAGTTATGTTGCTTCCGAACATTTCTGATTCGTTCCAGAATTCTATATAGTATCCTGAAAGGGCTTTAGATGAATTGATGTCTGTTACTCTGCACTCGACGTTTGTTGTTGTCCCGTTTAGTATTGTGCCTGGGTTTAATGATATGCTTTCTACTGTTGCCCAGCCCCAGACGTCCAGTGTGTTGTTTTCTGTTACGTTGAGGTTGCCTGAGGTGTCGTTTGCCCATACTCTCCACGTAAGGTTGTTTGGCATTTCCATGGCGGGCGGTATCTGGATTGTGAAGTTTGCCCAGCCACAGTTTCCAGACATTTGGGTAGGAGATGCGAGTGTGTTGTTCTGCCAGACGGTGCCATTATGCCATTCGAGGAAGCCGTATGAGAGCATGAAGTTGTCTGTCCAGTTTGAGTAAAGGTATGCATAATCCCCTTTGTGGATTTTTCCTGTGATGTTTGAGCCTAGCGGCTGCCACCATTTGGGATGTTCCTGTTCGAGGGTTATGAGTGTTATTTTTTGTTCGCTGGTTGTTGATGCGTTGAAGTATTTTGATGAGTCGTCTGTTATGTTGCATGTTAAGTTTTCTTCACCTGCTGTGTTGTCTACATATAAATATGATGCCCAGCCACTTGTCTTTGTTGTGTTTGAGCCAAGATATGATGTGGAGTTGTAGAATGATACTGTGTATCCGGAAATTGGCGTTGTATCTTCAGCTGTGACTTTGCAGCGAATTGTGGTGCTTCCGCCTATACCTATATTGTTTTCTGTGAGTTCTATGTCTGAGGGAAGTATGTATGACCATCCCCAGACGTCAAAGTTGAGGTATTCAAGGGTTGCGTTCATGTTGTTGAATGTGTCGTTTGCATAAATCTTTACGACGTGGTTTCCCAAGAGCCAGTTTGTGTCTGTTGAGATTGTGTAGTTTGTCCATTGGCCGGAAGGGGTTATTGTATGGTTTGAAAGAGATGGTGCGGTTGAGTTGTATTCTGCAGATGCACAGCTAATGGTTTCGTCCCATTTTGCATATACAAGCAAGGAGTTTCCCCTGTTGACGTGGTATGCGTTTAGGGCGTATATGTTGTTTTCAAGGTAAGGAGGGCTATCATCTTCGTCGAGGATGTTGTATGTGTCGTATTGGTTTCTTGTAAATTCCGGCGTAATTATTGTAAATTCTACCGGATATGTGCCTTGGCTGCCGTCAGTTATGTTAAATACATAATAAAATGTCATATTGCCGCCAACAGGTAAAAGACCACCAAGAGTAGTGTTCCATGTTACGTTCCCGGTCCATGCGCCGCCGGTGAAGCTTTGTGTGTTGTTTTTGTACCAGAGCTCGTCTGTCTCGTTTATCTGCCAGCTTGAGTTCAGGAATAAGTGGGTTATATTGTCTGTTGAGGTGATTGTCCAGCTGTCTTCACTTGTTATGCTGTTATTTATTTCTATTTCAAAACGGTAGGTGCGGTTGATGAACAAGTTGAATGTCGTGTTAAGGCCGGCTGCCCATAAGTTTGAGTTGTTTGTTTTCGGGTCAGATGCGCCTGTTACATCGTAGATTCTTATGCCGGTGAAGGTGAGGTTTACCGCTTCTTCTATGCTGAAGTTACCGGTTGCGCTTATGTTTTCGTTGTTGTCGTTTGTCAGTGTTTTTCCGAGGGAGTCGGTGAGGGCAGTGTATGCGCGATATATCCCTGATTCGTTTTTGGCTGTGTTCCAGCCTACAGAGTTCCAGATGTCGTGAATTGTATATTCTGAGTTTGCAGCTATGGTTACCAGGGAATTGTATATTGTGTCGACGACATGCCATGCGCCGGATGTAAATATCTGTACCTGCATCAGCAGATAGCCTTTGATGCCTGTTGAGCCTGTGTTGAGTATTTTGGATTCTATGTTTGCTTCCTGCTCTCCAATTGATGGCGCTGCTGCCTGATAGTATTGGTAGAATGCTGTCTTATCGTTTTGCTGGTGGGTGTTGTTGAGGAAATAAGTTGAGTCGCCTTTTGATATGCCTGCAAGGTGTGTTGACTGGTCATAAACTACGGTTGAGTACCTGAACATTATGTCTCCTGTTTTGTAAAGCACCATCTGTATTAGTATGTCTTCGCCAGCACCACCCGCTTTCGTGTTGGTGTCCCATGTGTATATAACTCTACCTGAGTATTCTTTCTTGTAGGTGTCTTCACTGTTGCCTATCCATGGATCGTAATCATCCCAGATTACGGCAGCCATCCTGCGGGTGGTGAATTCGCTGTGGGAAGGTGTTGGATCGATACCAGGGTCTGAGAAGTCTATGAAGCCATTATCGAATATGTTTACTGTGGTATAATTCGTGCCAAAGTATGAGAATGTGAATGGGAGTGGATAGGTGTTCTTTACCTGTTCGTCATCGAGATTTAGTGCTGTTTTCCCTGCGTCATCGTCAAGACCTTGCGGCAGTTCCTTTTTTGAATAATAGATGCCTGTGCAGTTTGTGGCGTTTGTTGATTCGCTGCATGAGCCACACCATATTGAGTATGAGGGCGGGGTGGCGGCGGGATTTGTGTAGTACAGGTAATATGTTCTTGTTGATGAGCCGGAGATATTTACAAGGAATGAGAATTCTGCTGACTGGCATCTGGAGTTGGAATATGTTTCGCTTATGATTTTCAGGGCAGTCTCGCTGCCGGTGTCGTCAATTATCCTGAAGTCTTTTGTGCAGTTTAGCCCGTTGCCGCCTGTTGAGATGTTGGCATATACCGGCCAGTTTGTCCTGTCTGAGATGCCGGGCTCTGTAATGTTTATCTGTTTTCTGTACTGCCATGATGAGTTCCACCACCAGGATGGTGCGCCTGTAAGGTTGACATCTTCGTTTGCTTTGTATGTTGTGTTTTTGGTTTGTGTGATGAAAGATGCGTCTACTGATACATAGAAATAGTGCGTTGAAGTTGTGTTGGTTTCGCCTGCAGTGTTGTTTGCCCATATGTAATAGGAGTATGTGCCTCTCTGCCATGTGTCGCTAAAGTTGTATGAGAAGTTTGACGGGGTTGAGTTTTCCATTGTGAAGCCTGCGGTTGATGTGTCTGGGTATGTGATGTAGACTTTTGCGGTGTCGACAGTGTTGTCGTCAGAAATGTTTGTTTTTATTGTGACATTGTAGCCGTAGCCAACAGTGTTTGGTGCTCCGCCTGTCTGTTCGAATACGGGGTTGTCGTTTACGGTGATGTTGATTGTTGTCCATACAGGGTTGAGATATAGTGTATCGCTTCCCTTAAAGCTTGCGTTTAATGTGTGGTTGCCTGTTTTTGCATCTCCCGGGATTATGTAGTTTATTGTGGCAAGTCCTGTGTTGTCTGTAAGGTCGCTTCCGATGTAGCAGGGCTGCGTCGTGTCGTTGAAAGAGACATTTCCACCAGATACGGGTGTGCTGTTGTCATAGTAGAGCCAGATGTCGAGTGTTATTGCCTGGCCTTTTACAGCACTGTAGTCGTCTGACTGGAAGTTTTCAGGGGTTGTGTTTGCGTATATTAATATGCCTGCTGTTGACCAGTCTTCCCTGCTTTCATTGTCTGATGCTTTTAGTTTTAGCTGCTGCTGGCCAAGTCGGGCCAAGATGCTCAAGTTTGCTGTGATGTTGTTCCACATTAGTGTGCCTCCCGGGAGTTCGACTGTATACTCGCTTAAGTTGCCCAAGTGGTTTGTCCAGCCTTGAGGGAGTGTCCAGTTTGCCCAGATTTTGTGGAGTGAGTACGTTTGCGTATTGTTTGCCCAACTTGAGAGGTTTGTGAACCCGTTTCTTGTTATTTTTGTAAGCGGGGTT
>CBDUVR010000003.1:0-19261 GCA_965370705.1 uncultured archaeon
CGCAGAAACAAAACAGAAAGACGACACTACGCAACAAAAAACAAAAAAAGAAATAGAATCACTTAAAAAAGCAGAAGAAGACGCAAAAGAAAACCTGAGAAAAGAATTCACTGAAAAAATCAACGAATTAAACAGAAACATAAAAGAGACTTCTGGAAATATAACAAACTTACAAGACAATATGAAATATATGGAAGACAGCATAAATACAACGAGACAACCGCCATCAGAGCAAGCAATAGATACAACAATCAACTCGGAAATAAACGAAAAAACTAAAGAACTAAAAAACAGCATAACACAAATGGCAAACATTCTCTCTATAATGCAAAAAAAAGAACACATATCTAAACAGGACATAGATGATCTAAGAAAAGAAATAGACAGAAAAATAAATGATATCGCAGAAACAAAACAGAAAGACGACACTACGCAACAAAAAACAAAAAAAGAAATACAACTACTCAAAAAAACTGAAGAAGACACAAGAGAAAAACTAAGAAAAGAATTCACTGAAAAAATCAGCCTGCTAAACAAAAACATAAAAGATACATCAGACACAATCACAAACTTACAAGACAACGCAGGACATATAAAATACAACACAAACAAACTAATACAGCCAATATCAAAAGATTCAACAAACCTAAAAACAAAGACAATTGCCTGCGCTAGAGGACTCGACAGAGAAACGACTCTAAAAAGAAAACCGAACACAATAGAAGAGATAGAAAAAACAAACTACAAGCCCATAAAACATGAAACCACTCAAAATATAGTATCTGAAACAGCATTTTTAAATGGAGACATCAACACGCAACCGTTATACCTAAATGCCACACCATTCTATGACCACGACCTGCGCCTCAACAAATTAATTCGCCTTATAGACAAAACAGAAGTATCCCTGAAGAACAACAACATTGAGGACGCAAAAAAAGCATATAATGACCTCGTTTCAGCATATAAGATGGTCCACAAAAAAGTCCCCCAACCCCAGATTGAAGAGATAGATGTTCTCATCGAGCAACTAAACAATAAATTAAAAAATCACACAACATAAAAAAATCCAAACCATACCATACAATCTTCTCTCGCAAAAAAGAACATACACACACAGATAAACTCAAAAGATTTGATATTCATATTAACACAACACGAACACATATAATACTAAAATACAAATAAAGAAAAAGAACCACTCAAAAAGGTGAAAACATGCCCGAAATCAAAAAAATAAAAGAAAACATCTGGGAAATACCACAAACAGGACAAATGCGCGTCCCCGCAAAAATATACGCATCAGACAAACTCATGGAAAAAATAAAACTCGACAAAACAACAGAACAGGTAAGAAACGTAGCATGCCTGAAAGGAATCCAGACCCACTCACTCGCCATGCCCGACGCCCACCAAGGATACGGATTCTCAATTGGCGGCGTAGCCGCATTCGACCTTGAAGAAGGCATAATTTCGCCAGGCGGCGTAGGGTATGATATAAACTGCGGCGTCCGCGCAATAACAACAAACCTCAAAGAACAAGACCTAAAAGGCAAAGAACAGCAGCTTCTGAACATACTCTTCTCAAACATCCCGTCAGGCCTCGGAAGCAAAGGCCGCATCAGGGTAGACAAAAGCGAACTTCAGGAAGTCATAGAAAACGGCGCAAAATGGGCAATAAAAAACAACTACGGCACAAAAAATGACCTTGACCACACAGAAGAATACGGCCACCTGAAATCAGACCACGAGACAATATCAGAAGAAGCAATAAAAAGAGGCTTGCCCCAGCTCGGCTCATTAGGATCCGGCAACCACTTTCTCGAATTCCAGAAAGTAGAAAAAATCTATGACGAAAAAACCGCAAAATCATTCGGAATAACAGGCACAGGACAAGTTACAATCATGATACACTGCGGCTCGCGCGGCCTTGGCCACCAGGTAGCATCAGACTACATAAGAGCAATGGAAAAAGAGTACGGCTACAAAGACCTACCCGACAGGGAACTGATAAACGCCCCAATACAATCAGAACTCGGCCAGAAATACCTCAAAGCCATGAGCGGCGCAGCCAACTACGCATGGGCAAACCGCCAGATGATAATGCACTGGGTCCGCGAAAGCTTCGCAAAAATATACAACACAACCCCAGAAGATCTGGAAATGAACCTCATGTACGACGTAGCCCACAACATAGCAAAAATCGAAAAACACGAAATAGACGGCGCAACAAAACAAGTCTGCATCCACCGAAAAGGCGCAACCCGCTCATTCGGCCCGGGGAGAGAAGAACTCCCCGAAGTCTACCGGAAAACAGGCCAGCCCGTAATCATCCCAGGCTCAATGGGCACCTCATCATACATCCTGGTCGGCACCAAAACCGCAGAACAAATCAGCTTTGGCTCAACAGCCCACGGCGCAGGCAGAGTCATGTCAAGATTCAAAGCCCAAAAGACATTCAGGGGCGAAAGAGTAAAACAGGATCTGGCAAAAGACGGCATCTCAGTGAAGAGCGCATCATGGAAAGGCCTTGCAGAAGAAGCGCCCGGAGTCTACAAAGACATAGACGAAGTAGTAAGAGTAAGCCATGAGCTGGGCATAGGCAACCTCGTAGCAAAAGTAAAACCTCTCGGCGTAATAAAAGGATAAACCAACCCCCACAAAAACCTTTATAAAGCTAATCCTCCATAGAAAAAGATAACATCATAAGCTGCTAAGAGTTCTAATAAAACAGAACAGGCAAACCTCACAGAACCTGTAAGGTTTAAAATAAGAATATGCTAAAATCCATTACCAGCAAAAGTAATCGGATTCTATAAACATTGCATATTACTGCAATTATTACAGCGCACCACAACCCCCACACCCACACATGCGCTGCCAAAAAAGGCGCCAATAAGCAACTGCTTACGCGCCGCCAAGGTGTCAAAAAATGGCAACAATACATCATCCAAGAAGAGGCTCAATGGGCTACGCGCCCCGAAAGCGCGCAAAACGAATGTACCCGCGCATAAGCACCAGCCTGAAAACAGGCGAAGCAAAACCTCTCGGATTTGCAGGCTACAAAGTAGGCATGACACAGGTCATGATGGTTGACGACAGGAAAGAAAGCCCGACGCGCAACCAGGAAATCATGGTTCCTGTCACGGTTCTCGAGACACCGCCCCTAAAAGTAGCAGGCATAAGAGCATACACATCCACCCCATACGGCGAAAAAGTCCTGAAAGAAATATGGACCGACAAACCCGACAGCGAACTCGACAGAAAAACAGACCTTCCCAAAAAAAAGCACAGGCAAGACGCGCTCGACAAACTCGACAGCGTCTCAAAATACACACTCATAGTACACACCACCCCAAAAATCGCAGGCATCCACAAAAAAAAGCCCGAACTATTTGAAATAGACATTGGGGGAACACCTGAAGATGGACTCAAATACGCAAAAGAAAAACTTGGTAAAGACATAACCATAAAAGAAACATTCAAAGAAGGCGAACTCACAGACACAATAGCCATAACAAAAGGATTCGGCTTTCAGGGCTCAGTAAAAAGATTCGGGGTAAAACTCCTTGCCAAAAAATCCCAGAAAGTCATCCGCAAAGCCGGCAACTTAGGACCATGGCACCCCCACAAGACAATGGGAACCGTGCCCCAGATGGGTCAGATGGGATTTCACAAGAGAACCCAACACAACCAGAGAATCCTGAAAATCAGCGAAGATGCCAAAGACATGAACAAAAACGGCTACAAAACCTACGGCATAATAAAAAGCAGCTACACACTCATCAAAGGCTCTGTCCAGGGACCTGCAAAACGCCTTATACGCCTGAGACCCGCAATAAGAGCGAAAAACAACAACCCGGGCGAACCAGAGATAACAAAAATCATACTAAAGTGACCATACAATGAAAACACAAATCCTTTCACTCGACGGCAAAGCATCCGGGGCAATAGAACTGCCTGACCAGTTCAACGAAGAATTCAGGCCCGACATAATAAAAAGAGCATTTTACTCAATCCGGAACAACAAAAGACAGCCATACGGCACAGACCCACAGGCAGGCCTGAAAACATCGGCGCAGTTCATAGGCAGAAGAAGAGCCTTCGGCTCACACCAGAACCGCGGTATGCACCGGACAAAAAGAATCAGGACCGGCACAGGATACCTTGCAGGAAGAGCAAGAGAAGTGCCCCAGGCAGTAAAAGGCCGAAAAGCCCACCCTCCAAAATCAGAAAAAAACTGGGCACAGAAAATAAACAACAAAGAGCGCACCCTGGCAATCCGCTCAGGCATAGCAGCAACCGCAAACCTGGAACTCGTCAAAAAAAGAAACCATCAGATAGACAACATAAAACTGCCAATAATAATAGAAGACAAATTCGAGACACTAAAAAAGACAAAAGACATAATCAACATCCTAGAAAAAATCGGCTTAAAAAACGAGCTTGACCGCACAAAACAAAAAAAAGTCCGCGCAGGAGTCGGAAAGACGCGCACAAGAAAATACAAAAAAAAGGTCGGCCCCCTGATAATCACATCCCAAAAAGCAGCCCTCAAAACATCAGCAAAAAACATATCCGGCATAAGCACAGCCCCCATAAAATCACTCAACTCCGAACTGCTCGCACCGGGCGCAGAAGCCGGTCGCCTGACAATCTGGACAAAATCCGCAATTGAAACACTAGGCAAAGAAAAACTATACTTATAAAAAGTTGATAAAAAATGACAGAAAAAAAAGAGCAAAAGACCCAAACTGCTGAAACCCCGGAAAAAGAACAGCATAAAGAACAAAAACCACAAAACACACACAAAAGGGTGGGTGGGGGATCGAGGACAGACGCCACAAAGCCTAATGGGGAAGATACAGAACATGATGCGGAACATGTTTCACAATCCAACGAAAAAGACAACAAAAAAGAACCCACGAAAGAACCGGAAAAACAGAAACCAAAAGATGATATTAAAACAGCAAAAGCAAAAAAAGAAGAGCCAGAAAAAGCCAAACAAAAACCAGCTGCACCAATAAAACCAATAAAAGGGGAATGGAGCATACTGAAATTCCCTCACCTGAGTGAAAAATCAATATCAAACATCGAGATGCAGAACAAAATAATATTCATCGTAAAGCCAGGCTCAAAAAGATCAGAAATAAAAAAAGCAGTCGAAAGCATGTTTGAGGTAAAAGTAGATAAAGTCAACATGCTCACAACAGCAAAAGGCGACAAAAAAGCATTCGTAAAACTAAAGCCGGACTACTCGGCCCTCGACATCGCGACACGGCTTGGCATGATGTAAATCAAATAAAACAGTGAACAAATGGGAAAAAGAATAATCGCCCAGAGAAGAGGAAAAGGCTCAGGCCTGTACAGGTCACACAGCCATCATTATCTTGCAGAGGTAAAATACAATAGAAAAATAGACACAAACACAGGAGCCACAATCATAGACATCCTAAACGACCCCGGAAGGAACGCGCCTGTAGCAAAAATAAAATTTCATGACAACACAACCACACACATGCTAATATCCGAATGCTCAAAAACAAAAGACGCAATATCCTTCGGAAAAGACGCAAAAATAGAGCCCGGAAACATACTGCCCATAGGCAAAATCCCTGAAGGAACACCAATATTCAACATAGAAAAAAGTCCGCATGACGGCGGGAAATTCGTCCGCTCAAGCGGCACATACGCAATAATAACATCACACGACGCAAACAAAACAGTAATAAAACTGCCGTCAAAACAATTTAAGGCACTCAACCCCGACTGCAGAGCAACAATAGGCATAACAGCAGGCGGCGAACTAAAATCAAAACCATACGTAAAAGCCGGGACAAAGTGGAAGATCATGCACAAAAGAAGCAAACTGTACCCGAGAACCTCCGCAAGGTCAATGAATGCAGTTGACCACAAATTCGGCGGCTCAAACCTGGGTGTGCCAAAAACCGTATCACGCAACGCCCCGCCAGGCCGTAAAGTAGGTAGCATCGCTTCAAAACGCACAGGCAAAAAAAGATAAAAACAAAAAACATTAAGGTGTAAAAATGGCAAAAAGAAAACATGTCGCACAGGAAATCAAGGAATTCAAATACATGGGGCTCACATTTGAAGAAGTCTCGAAACTCAAGCTTGAAGAATTCATAAAACTCATACCATCACGCGAAAGAAGGTCAATAAAACGCGGCTTCACAGATACAGAAAAAAGCCTGCTCAAAAAAGCAAACCAGTCAAAACCCGGCGGATTCATAAAAACCCACGCACGCGACATGGTCGTACTCCCTGAATTTGTGGGAAAAAGATTCGGTATCCACAACGGCAAAGAATATGTCGCAGTAGACATCACAGAAGAAATGCTCGGCCACAGGCTGGGTGAATTCGCACAGACAAGAAAACAGGTAAACCACTCCGGCCCCGGTATGGGCGCAACAAGATCAAGCAAATTCGTTCCACTGAAATGATGGTGCAATAAAAGATGTATCCAATGAAAACCGACCCGAAAAAACACGCAAAAGTGTGTGCAAGAAACCAGCGGCTCTCAAAAAAGCACTCAGTAGAAATAGGCCGCCTCATAAGCGGCATGAAACTCGAGAACGCGCAAAAATACCTCGAAGAGGTGCTCAGGAAAAAGAAAGCAATACCTTACACAAAATTCAACGCAAACCTTGGCCACAAAAAAGGCATGGGCCCTGGCAGATATCCGCTGCTTGTAACAAGAAAATACATCGAGCTCCTGAAAAGCGCGCAAAAAAACGCAGAATACATCGGCCTTGACACAAAGAACCTCGTAATATCAAATGTCCACACAACAAAAGGCAACGCATACTACCGTCCGCGCCGCACGCGGTTCCGCGGGCAGCAGACAAAAAGCGCAAACATCTCACTAATAGTACAGGAAGGTAAACCAAATGATTGAGAGAAAATTCATAGAAAAAGGCATCCGGAACTCAGAAATGGAAGCATTCCTGAACAAGTCACTCGAAAGAGCAGACTACAGCCACTCAGACATCAAAAGAACACCCCTCAACACAAGGATAGTGATTCACGCAGGAAGGCCGGGTGTAGTCATAGGCCATGCCGGCTCAAAAATCAACGAGATGACAGGAGCCATAAAAAACAGATTCAAGATAGACAACCCCCAGATTGAAGTCAAATCAGTCGAAAATCAGGAACTTGACGCGCGGGTAGTCGCAAAACAAATCGCATCAAGCCTCGAGCGCGGAACAAAACACAGGCAGATTGTCAATATCATGCTCAAAAAAATAATGGAAGCAGGCGCAATCGGCGTAGAAATCTCGGTTTCCGGGAAAATAACCGGCTCGCGCTCGCGCGCAGAAAAATTCATGTCCGGGTACCTCAAAAAATGCGGCAACACATCCGACGTCCATACCCAGAGAGCATTCGAGAAAGCAACATTAAAAGCAGGGGTAATCGGCATCAAAGTCAAACTGATGAACACAATGCCCTCCGTCCTCTCAATAGAAAAAACAATAGAAGAGAAAGCGCAGGAAAAAGAAGCTGAAAAAAAGGAAAAAGAAGAGAAAGAGAAAAAAGACGACAAAGAACCAGAAGAAGAATCTAAACCCGCAAAAAAAGGTGAGGAATCAGAGCCAAAAAAAACAGAAGAAAAAAAAGAAGATACAGCCAAAAAAGAAAAAGCAGAGCCAAAACAAGCCGCATCAAAGAAAGAGGAAACCGCCAAAAAAGAACGCGAAAACAAAAAGCCAACTGCTGAGCCAGAAAAACCTGAACCGAAACAAGAAAAAAAAGAAGATAAAAAGCAAAAACCTGTAAAAAAAGATAAAAAAGAAACTGCTGGCACAGAAAAACAGGCAGGCGGGGGCTCGGGAAAGGACTCCACAAAGAACCAGGGGGATATAGTTCACACCACAAAAAAAGACAAAAAAACCGAAAACAAGAAAGATGAGAAAAAAGCAGCACCCAAAAAAGAGACAAAAAAATAAATAATAATTACGTGATATCATGGCAATAATTCGTACAAAAGCAATGAGAAACATGAGCGAAAAAGATCTGGAAAAAAAAGAAGAAGATCTCCGCCTTGAACTCGCAAAAGAAAAAGGTAAAATCCACATCGGAAGCGTACCAGAAAATCCGGGCAAACTAAAGGAAATAAAAAAAACATTGGCAAGAATACTCACACTAAAGAACCAGAACAAAATAAAAAAGAATCCTAAAAAAAGAAAAAAATGAAAACAGGAGTGATAAGTTCAAATGCAAGACACATGCCCTAAATGCGGGCTGCCAAGAGAACTTTGCGTGTGTGAAACCATATCAAAAGAAGCACAGAAGATAAAAGTATACACAATAAAAAAGCGGTTCGGAAAGCTGTCAACAATCATACAGG
Source organism: uncultured archaeon (assembly GCA_965370705.1). Lineage (GTDB taxonomy): Archaea > EX4484-52 > EX4484-52 > EX4484-52 > B79-G9 > B79-G9. Next base: position 8,366 of record CBDUVR010000003.1, read on the forward strand.
GCCTTGACGAAAAAACCATTGACCTGAAAAAACTCACCACAAGACTCAAATCACATCTCGCGTGTGGCGGAACATCAAAAGACAGGCAAATCGAACTGCAAGGCAACCATATCACAAAGGTCAAAGAACTGCTGATAAAAGAAGGCTTCAATGAATCCGCAATAGAATAAAAACACAGGTGGTGATAACTGTGCCAATAAATCCAAAAAACATCCTAAGGCACGAGCTGATCGGCCTGCAGGCAGCAATATCAAAATCAAAAGACCCAAACATGCTCAAACAGTCAGGCACAATCATCGACGAGACACAGAAAACCCTGACCCTACGAACTGCAAAAAAAGCAATAGTCACTGAAAAAAAAATCAGCACATATAAAATAACACTCAAAGACAAAACACAACTGCAAATCAACGGGAAACTGCTCTACGGGCGCCCCGAAGACAGGATAAAGAAAAAATCACAAAATAAATGGAAAATGGTGCAAAAATGAAAAACATCGGAATCCCTGTAAAAAACAAGCCAAAAAAAGAATGTACAGACAAAAACTGCCCCTACCACGGCAGCCTCAAAATAAGAGGAAGAACCTTTGAAGGTACAGTTACATCTGACAAAATGGAAACAAGCATCGTAGTAAGCTGGCCCTACACAACATCCATGCCAAAATACGAGCGCTTGCTGCGCAACAACTCAAGAGTCACAGCGCACCTCCCGCCATGCATACACGCAAAAAAAGGCGACAAGGTACGAATAGCAGAATGCAGGCCAATAAGCAAAAATAAATCATTCGTAGTGATCGAAAAGGTATAATAAATGGTGTAAAAATTGAAAACAATCTCAGCAAAAGTCACAAAAGGCATCCGGATAGGTACATCATTAAACTGCATAGACAACACAGGCGCAAAAAAGCTCGAAGTGATCTCAGTCAAGGGATTCAAAGGAACGCGGCGCAAAACCCCGCAGGCAGGCATCGGCCACATAGTAATATGCACAGTCAAAAAAGGTAACCAGAAAATAATGCACGAGATAGTCAAAGCAGTCGTCGTAAGGCAAAAAATGGCCTACAGGCGCCCCAACGGCACCCACATAAAATTCGACGACAACGCAGCAGTACTTGTCGACGACAAACTCGAGCCGCGCGGGAAAGACATCAAAGGCGCTGTAGCAAAAGAAGTCATCGAACGCTTCCCGACTATCGGGAAAATCTCAAAAATAATAATCTAAAAAGAAGTGGCATCAATGAAAAACCCATTTTCAGGCACATGGAAAAAAAGCACAAAACCGAACAAGCAACGAAAATACGCATACAACGCTCCCCTGCACACCAGAAACAAATTCCTCTCATGTAGCCTCACAAAATCCCTGAGGCAGGAATATGACATAAGGAACACAAGAGCAAAAACAAAAGACACAGTCAAAATAATGCGCGGTGAACACAAAGGCAAAACCGGCGAAATAACAAAAGTCAACGTAAAAAACGCAACACTGCACGTAAAAGGCATCGTAAGAAAAAAAGTAAACGGGCAGGAAGCAAACATCCCGATAAGGCCCTCAAACGCACAGATAATAGAACTGGACCTGAAAGACGAAAAGCGCCTGAAATCCCTAAGAAGAAAGAAGAAACTAAAACAGGAGAAAACAAAAAAGGAAACAGAGCAGGCTAAAAAAGACAAAGAAAAGAGTTGAAAAACATGCACTTAAAAAGACTGGCATCATCAAAACACTACCCCATCAGGAAAAAAGAATACAAATTCACAACAAGCCCAAGAGCAGGGCCCCATCCAAAAAACGAATGCATCCCGCTCCAGATAATACTCAGGGACACCCTGAAAATCGCACAGACTGGTAAAGAAGCAAAAAAAATACTGAAAAACAAAGACATCCTCATCGACGAAAGACCGGTAAAGGACCCAAAATACCCGTCAGGTCTCATGGACACAATCACAATCCCAAAAACAAAAAAATATTATCGCATAATCCCAAAAAAAGGCAGGCTAACCCTGGTGGAGATCACAAAAGAAAAATCCACCCACAAACTATGCAAAATCACAGGCAAAACAACAACAAAAAAGAACATTACCCAGCTAAACCTCCACGACTCAAGAAACATACTAATAAAAAATAAAAAAGACGCGCAAGTCTACAAAGTCGGCGACACCCTCGAAATATCCCTGTCAGGTCAGGAGATAAAAAAGCACCTGAAACTCGAAAAAGGCAGTATCGGAATTATAATCCACGGGAAACACGAGGGAGAAGTCGGGAAAATAAAAGACATAAAAAAAATCATCGGCCTCCAGAAAAACAAAGCAACAATCACAACAGACAAAAAAGACATAGAAACCCTCAAAGACTACATATTTGTAATAGGAAAAGACAAACCGGAAATAACAATCGAGTGATAAAATGCCAGACAATAACCAGATGACTGCAATAAGAGTAAGCAAAGTAACCCTGAGCATCTCAACAGGCGAGCCAGGCGAAAGCGTAGAAAAAGCATACACACTAGCTGAAAAGCTCGCCAGCCAAAAGCCGGTACGAACACTCGCCACAAGAAAAGCGCGCACATTCAGGGTCCGTCGCGGCCTTCCAATCGGCGTAAAAGTCACAATGCGAAAAGAAAAAGGAACGCAATTCCTAAAAAAAGTCCTGCCTGGAATAGGTAATCGCATAAGCTCCTACAACTTCGACAACAACGGCAACTTCAGCTTCGGCATCAAAGAATACCTGACCATCCCGGGCCAGAAATACGACCCCAAACTGGGAATGATAGGCATGAACATAAACATCACACTCGAAAGACCCGGCTACCGGATAAAAAGACGAAAAATCAAAAAAGCAAAAATCTCAACCCCGCATAGGATCTCAAAAGACGAATCAATAGACTATGCAAAAAACAACCTGAACATCAGCGTGATATAAATGGGCAACTACAAAAAAACAATGAAAAACATAAAATCAAAATCCAAACTGCTAAGATTCGAAAAAAACAACATACCAAAAAAAAGAGAACATGGTCTCTCACAGGCAGTCTGCAGAAGCTGCGGCAAAAAAGGAATGGGAGTAATCCGGAAATACAAACTGAACTACTGCAGGCGATGCTTTAGAGAACTCGCAAAAAGCATTGGATTCAAAAAATACAACTAAAACAAAGGAATAAAGGTGTAAAAAATGATGCACAACCCCCTCTCAGATGCACTCTCCATAATCAAGAATGCAGAGAAAGCAGGCAAGCAGGAATGCACCGTGAGACACGGATCAAACCTCCTGAAAGACACACTCAACATAATGAAAAAATGCGGCTACATCGGCGAATTTGAAGAACTCAAAGACAACAGAGGCAACAGGATAAAAATAAAGCTGATCGGCAAAATAAACGACTGCAAAACAATACTGCCAAGACAGCCCATAAAAAAAGACGACTACGAAAAATGGGAAAAAAGACATCTTCCTGCAGCCGGTGTAGGAGCACTGGTAATTTCAACACCCGAAGGAACAAAAAGCCATCGGGAGACAAAAGGGCGAATTGGCGGAATACTCATAGCATACATATACTAAACATAAAGAGCGGTGCATCAAATGGAAACAACAATAAACATCCCTGACAACATCAAAATCAACAAAGAAGACGCAGCCGTAGTAGTAGAGGGCCCGAACGCCGCACTCAAAAGAACTTTCACTCATCCGCGCATCACAATCTCAATAAAAGACAGCACCCTGAAAATACAAACAAAATCCACGCAAAAAAAAGACAAAGCCACACTCGGCACATGGACAGCCCACCTGAAAAACATGCTCAAAGGCGCAAAAAAAGACTTCGAATACCGCCTGAAAATACTCTACACGCACTTCCCCATGACACTAAAACAGGACGGTGACAATATCATAATCACCAACTTCATGGGCGAAAAAGGCACACGAAAAGCGCACATAAAAGAAAACGTAAAAGTAAATATAGGCAAAGATGAGATGACCCTCACCGGCCCCTCGAAAGAAAACGTGGGTCAGAGCGCCGCAAACCTCGAACAGGCATGCAAACAAAAAAAGAAAGACATAAGAATATTCCAGGACGGCATATACATCACAAAAAAAGGATAGGATACAAATGGCAAACACCAGCACAATAACAGAACTGCTCGAAAAACGCGCACAAATCAAGAAAAAAAAACCGCGCTTCCTGAGAACAGACTCCGCCAAAATAAAACGGCTCGCAAGACAAAAAAAATGGAGGCGCCCAAAAGGCCGCGACAACAAAATAAGAAGACGCAAAAGAGGCAGCCTCGCAAGCCCAAGCTACAGCTCGCCAAAAAAAGTAAAAGGCATGCACCCAAGAGGCCTGACAGAGATACTCGCGTCAAACCCGGACGAACTTGAAAACGCGGACAGCACAAAACACATAATCCGCATCAGGAGCAGTGTCGGCAACAAAAAGAAAAGAATCATCATAAAAAAAGCAAAGGAACTAAAACTCCTGATAATCAACCCGAAAATAAAGCTAAAAATAAAACCAAAAGAAGAAGAAAAACAAAAAAAGAAAGAAAAAGAAACTGCAAAAAAAGAGCCAGAAGAGACCAAAGAAAAACCAGAACAAGAACCAGCCAAAGGAAAAAAGCCAGAGCAAGCAAAAGAAAAACCAGTAAAGGAAAAAGAACCCTTCCCTGCAAAAAAAACTCCAAAAAAAGATAAAAAAGAAAAGCCAAAACCATCCAAAAAAACACCAAAAAAGCCAAAACCAGCACCTAAACAAGAAAAAGGGCGGGTGGGGGCTCAGGGAGGAAAACCACAAAGCTCCAGGGGGAACGTAAACATACTTCACGCCTCACCAAAAAAGACAAACCACACACCCAAACCAGGAGCAAAAAAAACAAAAACAGCTAAAACAACCAAAAAATGAAGTGATAACATGAACGCCATCACATTTATACACATGGGAAAAGACCACTGTCCGCTCTGCGGAACAATCGGCAACAAAAAAAAAGAAAGCAAAATCGAATACATGAAATGCCCATTTTGCGACACAGAATACACAAACGAAATAATAATAAAAGTAGGAGAAAAAGAATTCACACTTGAAAACAACTAAAACAATAAAAACAACAACATCAACACACGGTGATTGACTTGAACATAAAAAGCCAGCGAAACATTGCAAAAGGGATACTGAAAGTGGGTAAAAACAAAGTATGGATAGACCCTGATAAGACCAGCAGCGTACAGGAAGCCATAACAAAGAACGACCTCAGAAAGCTCATAAGCGAAGGTACAATAACAGCAAGACCAATCGTTGGTACAAGCACCTCAAGATCAAAGAAAATAAAAGAACAGAAAAAAAAAGGCCGCATGACTGGATACGGCAAAAGAAAAGGAACAAAAACAGCAAGAGTGCCGTCTAAAAATGCATGGATAAAAAAAATCCGTGCACAAAGAAAAGAACTCAAAACCCTCAAATCAAAAGACAAAATAACTACAAGCGAATACAGGCACCTCTACGTAAAATCAAGTGCCGGCGTCTTCAAAGACAAAGCAGGCATACATCTGCACATCAGGAAAATGAGATCATAGACACAACGTGATAATATGGATGCAAGATACAGACTAAGCTTCAAAAGACGGAGAAACGGCAAAACAAACTACAATAAAAGATACGACTTCCTCCTCTCAAAAGAGCCGCGCATAGCCATAAGAATCACAAACAAACAAATAATCATCCAGACAATCAAATACAAGCCAGAAGGAGACGAAACCGTATCGCAGGCAACCTCGAAAGAACTCACCTCCTTCGGCTGGACACAATCGCAAAAAAACATACCCTCAGCATACCTAACAGGCCTGCTCTCTGCAAAAAGAGCCACAGACAAAAAAATAAAAAGCGCAATCATCGACCTTGGCCTGCACACAGCCCACAAGAAAGGGCGCATCTTCGCAGCTGTAAAAGGAATCATTGACAGCGGCATAAAAATATCGCATGACGAAAAGATGCTCCCGGGCGAAGAAAGAATCACAGGTACACACCTAAAAAAAGATGCTGCACAGGAATTCCAAAAAGTCAAAGAAAACATACTCAAAGCAAAAAAAAGCGAACAGAAACCCAAAGGCGAACCGCACATAAAACACAAAAAGGCCGCATCCAAAACTACAGCAAAAAGACAAGACAAAAAAGACAAGGCCCAGAAAAAAACAAACCCGAAAGCAAAAAAAGAGAAAGAAAACAAAAAATAATAGAACAGAGTGAAAAACATGGAAAGAAACAGAAGACAAAGACCGAGAAACATGGAAAGAAACAAAAGACAAAGACCAACCGAACCATGGACCCCGAAAACAAGCCTCGGCAAAAAAGTAATGAATGGGGAAATAACATCAATAGAAGAAATATTCAAAAAAAATTACGTCATAAAAGAGTCAGGAATCATAGACTTCCTTGTACCCAACCTTGAAGACGAGATAATCTTCATTGGCGGAATGCCAGGCAAAGGCGGCGGCAAAAAAAGAACTCCCTTGAGAATTACAACCCGCATGCACCAGTCAGGCAGAAAAAGAACACTTCATGCGCTCGTTGCAGTAGGCAACAAAAACGGACTCTTGGGCATCGGCTACGCCACCGGCAAAGATGCGCTAAGCGCAATCACAAAAGCCTCAACACAGGCAAAACTCAACATAATTCCGATAAGGCGCGGCTGCGGCTCATGGGAATGTGAATGCAAAGGCGCACACTCAATACCATTCAAAACACGCGGAAAAGTAGGCTCAGTAATAGTACAGCTAATACCCGCCCCCCGCGGAATCAACCTGTGCGTGGCACCTGAAATCAAAAAACTGATGAGACTGTCAGGCATCCGCGACCTGTGGGCAAAATCAAGAGGGCAGACAGACACAAGGATAAACTTCATAATGGCAAACTTCAGCGCACTAAAAAACCTGAACAGAATGAAAACAACCCCGGATTCAATAAAAACAACAGGAATGCTTGAAGGCCCGGACACAACAATAACGCAACCTGAAAAAGAACCAAAAGAAGAGCCAAAACAGGAAGTAAAAGAAGAACCCAAGACCGAAGAAAAGAAAGTTGAGCCAAAGGAAGAAAAAGCAGAAGAACCAGTAAAAGAAGAGAACTCGAAAGAAAAAGAGAAACCCAAACCAGAACCACCACCAGAAACCAAAGAAGAACCAAAGGCTGAAGAAAAAGAAGGCAAAACAAAAGCCAAAAAATAGAAGGTCACAAAAATGTACGCAGTAATAAGAATCCGCGGAACAGCAAACCTCAGGAAAGAAATAGAAGATACACTCCACATGTTGCGCCTCAACAAGCCCAACCACTGCATAATCATACCAGAAACAGACACAAACAAAGGCATGCTCAAAAAAGCAAAAGACTACATAACATGGGGCGAGATAGATGACAAAACCCTCGAAGAATTGGTTACAAAACGCGCAAAAATATCCCATACAAAAAAAATAGACCAAAAAAACGCAAAATCAATAATAGAAAAGATAAAAAAAGAAAAACTCAAAGAGTCGGACATCAAACCAGTATTCCAGCTGTCCCCGCCAAAAAAAGGCTTCGAAAGAAAAGGAATTAAAAAAACATTCAGGCAGGGCGGAGCACTCGGCTACCGCAAAGACAAAATAAACACCCTTCTCAAAAAAATGCTCTAATTCAAGTGATATAATGGTTACCAATCAAAGAAAAAAATCCAACAAGCTTCGCGGCTCAAGAACCCACGGCTGGGGCAGCCCAAAAAAGCACCGCGGCGCAGGCTCAAGAGGCGGGGTAGGAAACGCAGGCGCAGGCAAAAAAGGCCAGCAACAGATGATCAAAAAATACAAAACCGGCGAACGCATCGGCAGCTACGGCTTCAAAAGGCCGCCGGCAACCATAAATAACCCACGAACAATAAATCTGTGTGATATTGAAAAACTTGTCGAGAAAGGAGAACCTAAAACTGAAATAGACATGACCAAACTCGGCTACGACAAAATATTGGGCAAAGGAAAACTGACAGCCAGGCTAAAAATAACAGCAAAGCAATTCTCAAAAAATGCAATAGAAAAAATAAAAAAAGCAGGCGGGGAAGCAGTTATAAAGGAATCTGCCAAAAAAGAAGCAAACCACAACCACGATGCAGCAAAAGAAAATTCTAATACAGTATAGTGAACAAGATGGATTACGAAGCACTTCTTCAGAAAATACCCGGCGTCAAGACACCAGTAAAAAGGCAGACATTCAACCAGAAACTGAAATGGACCGGCATCATACTATTATCATACTTTTTGTTATCTGACACATTCCTATTGGGAGTAAGTCCAGAAAGGCTGGCATACTTTGAGCAGCTTGCAGCACTCATGGGCGCAAGCATGGGCTCAATAATTACTCTTGGTATAGGCCCAATAGTATCTGCAAGCATAATACTCCAGCTGCTTGTCGGCGCGAAAGTAATCGACTGGGACCTAAGCTCCCATCATGGAAGAATAATGTTCCAGGGCACCCAGAAAATACTGGCATTCTCCTTCGCATTCATCGAAGCCGCAGCATACACCCTGTTTGGCGCAATAGACCCGGTAGTCCACACAAGCGCAATGGTGCTCTTTGTGATAGCGCAGCTGACAATCGGGGGCTGGCTCATAATATTCATGGACGAGGTAGTCTCAAAATGGGGTTTCGGCTCAGGCGTCTCACTGTTCATAGCAGCAGGCGTAAGCAAACAGATACTAATCGGTCTTTTCAGTGTACTAAAAACCGACGCCGGAGTCTACATAGGAAGAATCCCACAACTCATAATGCTACTCGTATCTGGAGCGCCAGCATTAGATAATGCTCTAACACTGTTGATACCCATAATCTCAACAGTGCTAGTATTCCTTTTAGTAGTCTACGCCCAGTCAATGCGAGTTGAAATCCCTCTCGCATTCGGCTCAATAAGAGGTTTCGGAAGAAAATGGCCCCTGAAATTCATATACACAAACGTAATGCCCGTAATATTGACATCAGCAATCCTGATAAACCTGCAGGTATGGGGAAAAATGCTCTCCGACCGCGGCCTTCCGATACTCGGCACTTTCACTGAAAGCGGCGACATCTCAGGCGGACTAATGTATTTCCTCACGCCTCCGCACTCATTCGCAATAAACATGCTATCCTTGAGCATCCTCTTAAGCGTAATGCTCGGCATAATGCTTGCATACATCATATTCAAAGAAAAAGAATATCTGATAATAGCCATAACAACCGCAGCCGGAGTCATTGTAGGCGCATACATGATAAACACATACTCCACCCTTCCCACTCTCATGGACCTGGCGCGTGTACTCACCTACGTATCATTCTACATGGTAGGCTGCGCAGTATTCTCAATGTTCTGGGTAAGCACGTCAGGAATGGACCCCAAAAGCGTAGCAAAACAGATACAATCATCAGGCATGCAGATACCTGGCTTCAGGCGCGACCCGCGCGTAATAGAGCGCGTACTTGGCCGCTACATCCCGCCCTTAGCTATACTCGGCGGCGCATTCGTCGGCTTCCTCTCAGCATTCGCAGACTTTTCAGGCTCAATCGTAATGGGCACAGGCCTCCTCCTGACAGTAATGATAATCTACCAGCTCTATGAGCAGCTTGCAACCCAGCACCTTGAAGACATGCACCCCATGCTAAGGCAGTTCATGCAAAAGACATAAAAGAGGATATATAATGCAAATACTATTCAATATCATAGAGACAGCCTGCGCACCACTGATAGCAATGGGCCCGCTCTATGCAATAGCAGGGATCTCAACATTCATATCATTTTTGCTTTCAATCTCATACAAACTCTTTGTAAACCAGAACAAAATGAAATACGTAAGAACCGAACTAAAAGAACTGAAAACAAAAATGAACGCAGCAAAAAAGAAAGGCAAAGAAAAAGAACTGAAAACACTATTCGACAAAAGCCTGAAACTAAACAACGAGCAGCTCATGCTGAACATGAAACCTCTGATGGCATCAATGGTGCTCATAACACTATTCCTGCCATGGCTCGGCCACGCCTACGGGGACATAACCGCCCCGATAGAAAACAATAGAGGCATATACACATATGAAAAAACATATGAGAACTTCACTATCACAGAAAACAGCGATCTGGTAATCACATTCGAAAATAATGACCTGAAACAGGTAAAAAACGGCGATGAAATAAAAATAGGAGAGCGCACGCACAGGATAAAAATCGAAGAAAAAGATGAGAAAATAAACGCAGTAAAATTCACAGGCTTCACAGCAGACCTGCCGTTCACTCTCCCGATATTCAACAAAAACACAGTAGGCTGGCTCGGGCTGTACATAATAATCTCCATGCCAACAACATTTTTATTCAGAAAAATCCTGAACGTAGACTAGCGCACAAAAGATTTATAAAAGTATCAAAACAACCAAACACACCGCATAACAAAAAGAGGATATAACCATGAAGCAGATATTCGAGACAAAATCAGTAAAAAGAAAAGCAACAAGAACACCGGGCGGAAAACTGGTATACAACTACCGCAAAAAAAAGGTCAAAACAGCCACATGCTCAAACTGCAAAGCAAAGTTGGGCGGCATCCCGAGACTAAGGCAGTTCAGGATAAACAAACTCCCGAAAACCAAAAAAAGGCCCGAGCGCCCCTACAGCGGAGTCCTGTGTGCAAAATGCCTTGAAGAGGCAATAAAAGAAAAACTAGCGACAACAGCAAAGGTGACAAAAGATGGCAGCAATTGAAATCGGCCGCGTATGCGTAAAAACAAGAGGAAGGAACGCAGGCAAATACTGCGTAATAACAGAGACAATAGACGACAACTACGTAACCATAGCAGGCCCGAAATCCCTAAACAAGATAAAATCAAAAAAGTGCAACATAGCACACCTTGCCCTAACAGACAAAAAACTA
>CBDUVR010000004.1:0-18614 GCA_965370705.1 uncultured archaeon
AAAGCCACCACCCTCGAAAAATCAATCTACAACAGGTGCTCAACAAGAGACTTCTCAGAAAAGCCAGTAAAACTGGACACCCTCTCAAAAATACTCTGGTCCGGCCAGGGCATGATTGAAGAATCAGGATCCCAAAGGCGCACCACGCCCTCAGCAGGCGCAATCTACCCCCTCGAACTCTTCATAATATCAAAAAACATAACAGGCCTCGAAAACGCCATATACCACTACCTACCCGAAGAACACGCCCTAGAACTCAAAGAAGAAGGCATCTTCACAGAATCACTCGCATCAGCCTGCTTTCACCAGACATTCATAGAACGCTCAGCATTCATAATAGTCATTGCCGGTGACTTCGAAAAAACAAAACAAAAATACGGCGCAAGAGGCGAAAGATACGTATTCATGGAAGCAGGCCACGCCTGCCAGAACATGTCGCTTGTTGCAACAAATCTTCTTCTGGGCGCAGTAGTCATCGGAGCCTTCTCAGACTCAGAAATCGCGAAAATCCTGAACCTCGGCGACTGGTTCCCGATTGCCGTGATGCCCTTCGGACACGAAAAATAAAAATCACAAACATCATCACTCACTGCTTCTAAAAACACCCCCCCAAAACAACAAAATCTGCATCAGATACGTATTTAATAATTACGCCACAATATACCAGCATGAAAAACATCTCAGATATAACAGCAAAAGACATCATGACAACAACCATAAAATCAATAGACATAAACCAGAACCTGAACAAAGCAGTATCAATGCTGAACAACGAGCGCATCCACAACCTCGTAGTCTGCGACAACAGCAAATACGCAGGCATCTTCGGCTACAAGCAGCTCGTAAGGCTGCACAGGAGACCCCCCGACAACACAAGGATAGACAATTTTATATTCCGGCCCCCCACAATCACAGAAGACACCAGCATCATAGACATAGTTGAAAAAATGTACCGCCTGAACTACAAAATAATACCCGTTGGTGACGACAAAAAAATAATAGGTATAGTAAGCGAGCGCGACATCCTTAACGCCATACTAAGCCACAACCTGCTTGAAGGCAAAAAAGTCAAAGATTTCATGACACCAAACCCCATCATTCTGCCGGAAGACCATTCCCTCGGGAAAGCCCTGGCATTGATTCGCGAACACAACATAAGCAGGATACCGGTAATAGACAAAAACAACAAACTCGCAGGCATCCTTGAATCACTCGACCTGATAAGAGAAATAACAATAAAAGAGCAATACGGAAGAGACTCAGGAACCTCCCCATCCACTGGATACATGAGGCCGGGCGCATACATATCTGACATTATAAGCGAACACAATATCTCCCTGAAATCACTGATATCAACCAGGCCAGTCACAGCCAAAGCAGACGACATGCTGGCAGATAAGATAAAAGAGAACATGAATCTGGACACATCCACCATTATCGTAACCGACAGCAGTGACTATCCAATCGGGATAATAGCCCCGAAAGACATAATTCAGTTCCTCGCATCACTAAAAGAAAAAGAAAAGTTGTACGTACAGATATCAGGACTTGAATCCATGTCATCGCTCGACGAATTCCAGAAATCAGAAATCCACCGTATGCTCGACAACACCATAAAAAAGATATCAAATATAACAAAGCCGGATAACTTCACGATTCATGCAAAAGCATACCGTATAGAAGGAAATAAAACAAAATACGCCTTCAGGTGCAAATTCAGGACAGCAGGCGGCCTGATTTTCGCAAAAAACATGGGCTGGGATCCGGTTGATGCTTTCTCTACTCTGATGAATGAAGTACAGAAAATATCCATAAAAAAGTCCAAGAAATTCACAGACAAAATAAGATCAAAATACCGCGACGCAAAATATAATATCTAGATATATTTCAAGAAATAAACCTAATCATAATTCCCGTAAAATCTCAGAATCTTACCAATCCTGTCAACTTCTTTCAGCATTCCTCGCTGTAAAGCATCATCTCTGTTATTTTTCCAATATCTTATCATTACATGCTTATTATTCACCTTCTCTCACCTCCGAAATTCCTGCCATTACCAATATGAATCCATTGACAATCATACAAAAAGCGCCAACAGACCCGCATATTACAAAATTATATCTATACTCTCCAAAATCTTACATTCACCCGTAGTATTTATCAATTAACTTTATAAATCTGACAGTTACTACTATAGAGTATCTAACATTTAAATACTTTTCGGTTAATCCGCAAAAAAACAGTAAAATAGAACCAAAAAAGAAACATTCTGCATTATTACCCAAGCACCCCTTTAATCCATTCTTCATAGTGCGAACCCATACCCGCAATCGGGAAAACCAGAAATTCAGCAACCTTGTAAGGATGATTAGACAAAACAGCCACTTTCAGCTTCTCAACAAGACTTTCCTTGGTTTTCATAATAATAATAAACTCCTCATCACTCTTGATTGCATCCCTCCACCAGTAATGGCTCATAACATAAGGAATCACATTCACGCATGCAGCAAGCTTTTTGCTAAGAGCGGCATCCTTAATCCTCTCTATATGCGCTTCATCATTCACAGTCGTCACAGCGATTACATACTTCTCCATCATGTTACTTATGAATCCCCTAGTTTATATTATTTCCGAGTGAGTCTAATACTCCGCAGCTTGCTGCGAATATAATCCACTCGGAAAGACTAAAAATCGCCGTCACGGAAATCCGCGTAATACCCCGCAGCTTCCTGCGATTGAGATGCAGTCAAAGCCATGTATTATCGTATGAATGGCTTTGCCACATCCTTAAAAATCACAAGATGATTTTTAGGATCCTAACCAATCTTCGATTGGTTCGGATACGTCACTGTTGGTATAGTATTTGCCGTGAGTATAGCGGATTTCAGGCGATTTTTCATTGCATCATCAATTGTATCAAGCAATTAAAAAGCTTGGGGTTCTCCAATTTACGCCACAATTCCACGATTTTTTTTATTTCGGGTGAAAGGAATCAATATTACTCAAAAAATAGTTGAATTTATAATAAGGCACAATCAGGCACTCAAAATCAGAACAGATATCATCATCAAGCAGTGTAGCAAGCACAGGCACGCACTTTTTACCTGTAGTCTTCTCAAACTCAGCGCATCTTATAACGTGCTTCTCAGCCTCTTTTTTCAGTGAATGCACGCGATATCTCGTGCATCCGTACAATTTGCAGTCAATGCACAGGCAAAAATCATCAAAATAGCCAACCACATCAATCTCAAACTTCCTCCTGCTATTGAAAAACATTTTCCGAAACTCAGCATCAGCGCAAAAAGACCGGACAATTTTGAGGATATGCTCCTCAAAATCCTGCCACCTGTTATCGAACTCCAAATCAGCATCCCTGCCTCGACAAAAACTCATGGAAATACGCTTAAATTTATCCATTTCCAAGATTTTCAATTGCCGGTTCATGCTTAATACGCAATAAAAAATCCCGCTCAAACCTCTCCTGCCTGTATCCACCGAACGCGAACGGGAACTTATCCTGAAGTTCCTTAACCCTATTCCGTGCTTTTTCCCTTGCCTGGTGCCACTTCCTCTCCTCATCAAAGGTCTTCTTCCTGAACTCCTCAACAAAGATGCCCTTTGTAGACAACCCCTCTTTCCTCAGGTTCTGCCTCAAAAGGCACATTTCCGTTTCTATATCCATCCAAATCACCCCTTCAATATTTATCTAAAGATCATAACTCGAAAGAAGCATCTGCCCGCTGTATCCCGCCGACTTCCTCTGCCCTGCATAAGGATATTTCCTTGAAAGTTCCGCAATTTTCTGCATCATCTTCTGCCTTATCATCTCTCGCGTTTTTGGTATCATATAATCACCTGTATTCTGATAGTATACACATCTATTTCCTCCCTCCCAATATAAGCACTTCGGGAAGGTACCTTGCCGATAGAAACAACAAATTCAAAAAACCGCACACAGGAGACCAAAACACATATTGCGGCAGATACCGAAACAAATAGCAGCCTATTTTAAAGTCAGTGAAATAATTATTATCATGTACAAAAAGCTATTATACATGATACCCGTAATAATCATAGTACTGAAAATATTCATCATCTGATACAATGGACGACAAAATCACTCTCGACAGAGAGACATTCAAAGCTTTAGCACAAGACACAAGAATAGCAATACTAAAAGAGCTCGGCAAAAGAAGAAAAACCCAGTCAGAACTGGCAAAATCCCTCGCGATGTCAGTATCAACCATAAAAGAGCACCTTGACAACCTTGAATCAGTAGACCTCGTGAAGCAGATAGATGAAGGCTACAAATGGAAATACTATGAGCTCACAAAAAAAGGAAAAAAGATAATCACTCCATCTGAAACTAAAATCTGGATATCATTAGCACTAACCATACTGGCACTCGCAGCAGCCCTGAACAGCTTCATCACCAAACTGACATCATTAACTGTCAAAGGAGCGCCGCAATTCTCTTCAGCAGCAAAAGAAGCAGGCAGAAACATATTAGAAGACACGGCAGAAGCGCCGCAACACGCAGAAGCACTCGATTACGCCCAGCACATGCCAATCCCCTACACAGACCTGCTCCTGGTGATAGCCATCGCAATACTGGCAGGCATACTGATAGGCTGCCTTATAAAATCAAGGCTCTCTCGCAAACTTTAAATAAATCAATAATCGAATTTTAAATATGCGATCAATCATACTGGCAGGCGGGCTTGGAACAAGATTAAGGCCATTGACTTATGAAACACCAAAACCTTTGCTGCCCGTCAAAGACAGGTCCCTGCTCGAATGGGCCATCCTGAACCTCAAAAAACACAATATTGAGGACATCATCCTCTCCATAGGCTACAAGGCAGGCATGATAAAAGAACACTTCAAAGACGGCTCACAATTAGGAGTCAGGATATCCTACAATATTGAAAAAGAGCCCCTTGGGACAGGCGGGGCAGTTGCAGACATATGCAGAAAACACAACCTGAAAGAACCCTTTGCCCTGCTGTGGGGCGACAATCTCGCAGACTACAATTTCACGGCAATGATTGACCTTTACAAAAAAAGCAATGCGGATCTCGTGATGAGCCTGACGCAAAGAGAAGATGTCGAGCATTTTGGCGTTGCGGAAATTGACGGTAAAAAGATAATGGGTTTTACAGAAAAGCCAAAAAGAGAAGATGCTCCATCAAACCTGATAAATGCCGGTGCATTCATAGTAAACTCAGAAGCACTCAGCGTACTGCCAAAGGGAAAATCCTCAATCGAGCGCGATTGTTTTGAAAAATTAATAGGAAAAAACAGCCGCGTCTATGCCCATAAACACATCGGTTACTGGTATCCGACAGACAACTTGGAAAAATATAAAAAAGCTGAAAAAGAATTTAAAGCATAAGAATTACAGCAGCAAATAACTTCTGCTAGAGGGTGAGATTATGATAGACAAAGAAATAAAAGAGCTGAACAAAAAAGCAGAGACCTACTCCAAAGACCTCGACAATATACTGGCAGAGATACAAAAAGTCATAGTGGGACAGCAATACCCTCTGGAACGCCTGATGCTCTCACTGATATCCAACGGTCACATCCTTCTTGAAGGCCTCCCGGGGCTTGCAAAGACCCTCATGATAAGCACCCTCTCAGACTGTGTACACGCAGACTTCAGGCGCATCCAGTTCACACCCGACCTCCTCCCTGCTGACATCACCGGCACAAAAATATACAACCAGAACACAGCCAAATTCACAACAAAAAGAGGACCAATATTCGCAAACTTCATACTCGCAGACGAGATAAACCGCGCGCCTCCAAAAGTCCAGTCCGCCTTATTGGAAGCCATGCAGGAGCGCCAGGTCACCATCTCCGGCGAGACATACACACTCCCGCACCCTTTCCTTGTCATGGCAACCCAGAACCCGCTTGAAACAGAAGGCACATACACCCTCCCCGAAGCGCAGATTGACCGCTTCATGTTCAAAGTCAACGTAGACTACCCGACAAAGAGTCAGGAAAAAGACATAATCAACCGCATGACAGGCACAAAAATACCAACAGTAGACAGGATAATCAGCCCCGCGAAGATAATAGAAATCCAGAAATTCAATCTCTCGATATACATAGACGATAAAATCAAGAATTACATAACAGACATTGTACAGGCAACCCGCACCCCCAAAGACTTCGGTCTCGACATAAGCCAGTTTGTAGAATACGGCGCATCACCCCGCGCATCACTGTGGCTCGCCCTTGGCGGCAAAGCCCACGCACTCATGAGCGGCCGCGGCTATGTGACGCCGGAAGACATAAAAGCTATCGCACCTGACGTGCTGAGACACAGGATAATACTGAGCTACGAAGCACTGGCAGAAGACGTAAAAGTAGACGCGATAATAGACCAGGTCCTGAAATCCACAAAAGTGCCGTAATTGCAAGCGCAGTAAATTTTAAAAGGCTTACTGTTCCATATAGCAGTTATATGAAAGACTCATTAATGGCATTGAAAGCAAAAAGAGACGACTTGAACGCGCAGGTAAAGGAACTTCTTTCAGAAGTAAAATCACAAAGAGACAGGCTTAATTCTATAAATGCAAAAATAGGCGACCTAAGAGAAAAAAGAGACGCGAAAAACAAGCTCGTAAAAGATCTGGTTAAAAAAAGGAAAACAATCACAGAAAAAATAAAGGAATCCAGAAAAATACTAAACGAAAACAATCTGGAATCCGCAAAATACGAGCAGATACCAAAAGACCTCTCGAAACTGAAAGCAGAAATAAAAAAGCTAGACTGGGACATCCAGACAAGGCAGCATTCAATAAAGCAGGACGAACAAATGCAAAAGCGCCTCGAGAACATGGAAGAGTCCCTCTCACTGGCAAAATTATGCGAAAAAACCAGCAAGAAATCAGCAAAGAGCCGCGCAAAAATAAGCAACTTGGAAGAAGAACTCGAACTGATGCACGAGCTCATAATAGATAACAACCACGCAGGCAATAAAGATCACGAGCAACTCCTTATTCTCTACAGGCAGATCAAGGAACTGAAAACAGATGTAGCCCCAAAGTTCAAAAAAATAAGAGAACTAAGAGAACAGGCAGATGCTGCTCACAGCGAGTACATAGCTGAACAGAAAAAACAGCGCAATGAAAAAGAAGCAAAAATAGAATCAGAAGAAAAGCGGCGCGAAAAAGACAAAAACCAGAAACAAAAAGAACTAAAAAAGAAAGCGCAAGACCTCTACAAAGAATTCACAAACGGGAAAAAGCTGACCTCTGAAGAACTGATAATAATCCAGAAATACGGACAATAGACAGCTAAGTAGCCCGGACTAGTCTAAACAACTACAAAAAAACATAAAGAAAAAAGGAAAGGGATAAACTATCCCTCAGATTTTTAATCAAAATATTAACAACTTGTATCTCCAACATTTCGTAACCTACATGCACGAGTCGCACTCCTGCCAACTGGCGACTTGACCATGACCACTTTCTCATCTCCTGCAGCTACTGGAAATGCTACGTCGGTATCAACTATACACGTTGACCCTTCTGCAGATAAACCTGCACATATCGTTCCAGGAGTGAATGGTACACTATCAACATAATATGTAAACTGACCAAGCTCTGTATTAGTAAATGTATAAGTACCACTATTCCTTATCATAAGTTGTATATCATTATTGGTACCATCCTTCCAGATACTTTCAATAGTAATGGCAGCCGAAGCATCTTTTTGCTGTTTATCTATACCTCTATTTGCTGTATCTTCCATCCCTTCCTGCAGATTCATAATCCACAAATATGCTACCCCTGCTGCTGCAACAGTCATCATCAATAAAAGCACAATTGCAATCACGGGCGTAATACCTTTCCTTTTCGAATCCATCTTTCCAAACATAAACTTCATAATTTTCATCATTATCTCACCTTCAAATTATTTTTATATTCCTATCATAATTGACTTCAAAACAAAAAACAAAAGCACTATCACAAGAACAGCAGAACTTGCACCCAAGATAAGCCCAAACCCATACTCAATTCCATTCTCCAGATCCGTATTATTCCTGTCAGAATACCTATCAAGCTTTAAAACCCGGGAGATACCCTTCAAATGTTTCGATACAGCCATATAGTCTTACCCCTTTCATAGGACTAACTATACATAATAAGAACAAGGCTATATATAAATCTACTCATGCCACTATAACGTAACAACAATCCTGGGATCATCGAACTACAGTAATAGGAATAGTGCCCTTCTCAAATTCAGCTTTCGCAAGATTAATCGGATTCGTATCCTTGCTCTTAATCAGCGGAGGCGCCCCCATCGAAATCTGGAGTGCCCTTGCGCCAATAATCCTTGATTTCTCATATCTCGTATATTCTTCCAAAAAAATCACCCTATATACCCTAAAGAATCATCATGCTCTTTGCTATGCGTAGCAAGCTTGGTCTGGAGATTCTCGATTTTTTCAATCATTTTCTCAATTTCCTTCACTTTCTTTTCAATCTTAGTCATATCCAGCTTAATATTTAAATACTTTGCCAATACCCCAAGAACTGCCTCAGTAGCCTTTGGGTCCGAAAGCAGAAGCCCTGAAGTTTCACCCATCAGGCATACACCTTCCATATTTTTCTGCTGCCCAAGACTGATAAGAAGCCCGGAAGCGCCTATAATCTGCCCGATATTTGTATCCTTGAAATGCACACCAAGTTTCTCGAAAGTTTTAACCCTTTCAGGCAGGATAGCAGCCCCGAACACCTTCGCTGAGTCTTCATTCAGCTCTCCTGTACCGAAACCGCCGATAGTAATAATTTCCTTCACGCCAAACATCGCAAGCACCTCAAGAATCACATCCGCAATTATGTAATGGCCCTGCGGATCCATACTCTGCGAGTCGCCAATCAGTATTATCATATCTCTCTCATCTTTCGACTTGGCCTTATAATAATAGAACTCGTTTTTAAGCCCGACAATCATGCCGTTCTTTGCCGGGTCCAAAAGCACGACCGGCGGGAAATGCGGCGAAAGAAGTTCAGCAAACTTTACTGCGCCAAGCTCATCCACAAGATACCCTGCAGCATTGCGCCCGATATATCCTATCCCCGGCAGCCCTTCAATAAATACCGGATTTTTTAGTTTTGGCTTGCTTAAAAAATTAACTTTAGTTTCTCGAACCATTTTCCACTCCTCCACTTCAACTTTCACGAACAATATCCCTCTTTGCCATCCGTCTGTATTTTCCAAACCTGTCCTCTGGCGAATACCTAAGCGGCTTAGGGTCATGCGTCACTGACTTACATCTTGGACATTTCTCTTTTAATGTGTATCGTCTGCATTGTGCACAGAACATGATATGTGGCACCATTTCACTCACGACTGCTTTGCTCTCACAAGGGTTGCTTCCCCGCCGTTTTTAGTCACGTATTCCATTATCTTCTGGGAGCTTTCTTTTAATATTTTCTCGCATTCTCTATAGTCCCCTGATGTCACTTTAATTGAATATTTCGGCGCGTTGACATAAGCTATAGTCACATTCTCATTATCCGACTGGCTCAACCCCTTTTTAATGATTTCAATGCCATTAGGCTTGTATGACTTGATATCAAGAACACCCTTTACTGTAACTACCTTTGGCTTGATGTTTTTTCTTGCAACATCTTCAATTTTTTTTGCCCATTCCTTATCAATATCGTCCTCGGCAAGCGCCAATACCCCCTCTGTGGCAGCTAACTCAAAAGCACTATATAGCAGACCGTATTTCTTTTGAAGTTTAAAACCCGCCTTCTTGTATGCTTCATCCAGAGTTGAACCCATATCCTTTGCGACCATCGAAAGAAGGTTCTCAGCTTTCTTCTCATTCTTCCATTCTGTTTTCTTCTCTCTCTCAGTCGTTGGTTTGACCCTCTTTATCGAGAGGTTGATATAGCCCCTCGAGACGTCGACAGATATTACCTTTGCAATTTTCTTGTTGCCGACAGACAAGTATTTCCTGATATCCTTTATCCATGTGCTTGCAACCTCGGAAATATGTATCATTCCACTCCTGTTTTTGTACTCATCAAGTTTCGCAAATGCACTGTTTGGATTGATATTAGTAATAGTAACAATAACATACTCGCCAGCTTCCGGGAAATCCTTGTAGTTATGCATACATTCCACCAAATAAGTAATATCTCTAGCCTTCTTTGAACTTTGATATGCAATAAGAAAGTAAATATTATAAAGATATTCAATTCCCGCTATAGAACAGCCCTAATTCTGGACGCGCAATACCTTTGTATTTATTTCCGATGTTCCGCCGGTATTTTCAGCAAGAACTTCCTGGCATACAAGGCACTTCACTTCTGTTGCCGCTTTGCTGAAAATATTTTGCTCATTATTGCATTTCTTGCACTTGACTGTCAAAAATTTTCCTGTAATATTGCTCACCTGTGTCTATTTCACTTCTTAATCTCAAACTTCTTTGCACGAAGAGCCACTCTCCCCTGGTTCTTCTTGCTGCATTCTTTGCATTTATATCTAAGCATTATCTTATGCGACGTCTTTGCCCCGAACTTCGACCCGTGCTCTATTTTGGGGTAAGGGGACCCGCCATATCCTTTATGAAGGTAACCTGTCTTTCTTCTCGTACCCTGTTTGAGCGCACTCCCAGACCTTCGCCCGGCTGTCTTCACCTGCTCGACAGTCTGCGAAGTATGCTTTTTGCACGACGGGCAATATCTCATGACTTCTTTTGGTACATTGATTTTAATCACCAGCAATCCTATAACTGATCAGAAATTGATAATCTCAGCGACATCAATCTGAAATATAATGAATACAATATATGTATTACATACTTTTATAAAATTAATGTATATCCTCACCAACGAACCTGTCAAATTTAGCCTGTTATTAGCTATTTTCCCGTTTGGAACTCCAAAATATTTAAACAACGGGCTCGATAACTTAATAATGCACACATATCTTGACAATATTAAAGAATTTCTTAAGCCAAACAGATGGAAGATTTTAATCACAATTATTCTTTCAATCCCTTTTATCGTTTTATTAGCTATACCCAACATAACTGGACAGTACTTTGAAGTCCTAATCTTTCTGTTCTGCATCACAACTTACCCTACCACTTTACTCTTGGACATGTTACATTATGGAATGCATCAGATAATATCAATATCGTCATTGATAATTAATTATTATATCTGGGCATGCATATATTTCTCATTTTATAAAATACTTACAAAAGAATCAATGAGCAAGAAAGATTTTGTCTTCGTATTGCTGTTCTTTTTGATATTAATTGTCTCATTTTACATCGCAGGCCAGTGGTTTTATTCTAGGACCTCTTTCGGCTAACAATTCAGCCAAAAAAACAGCGACCTGTCCATGCACATACAATGTACAATATTTACATAAGGAAACAAAATTTGCAAGATATCCAAAGAACCTTTATGTTCTCCCAATACCTCAAACCTCTTCTGCTTTCCCGTTTTTTATAAAAATATCAGCAAAATTCTTCGGGCATGTAGCAGTCTCACCAGCTTTCCACGGCCCGTAAGTCTTAAGGTCTTCCCCCACAAACTCAGGTATATCCACAATTATCCTGATTTGAGACATACCGTTATCCTCAGGATCTGGCGCATCCTCACTTTCATCCAAAGAACGCGTCTTTCCCTCCGAAGATAACACAGACTCAAGCCCTCTGCGCGCTTCCACAATCCTCTCCCTGACATCCTTAAGCAAATTTTCTTCCTCAGGCAGCAGATTCGCCACCTTCATGCCGGTTCTCGCAGCTTTCAGCGCCCCATTAACAATCTTCGTCTCCCGCGTATCATAAATAGACTTAACAACAGGCCATATATTCTCAATCTCCTTCTTCTCCTTGAAACTAAGCTCTTTCCCCCTGTCCTTAATCCTTTTCTTGCGCAAGACATAATCAGAAACAGCCCCGTAAAAGCCAGCATCAAGCTTGCACAGCCCGGCAGAAGACCTCTCTTTCTTCTGGATTTCGCGCAGATACTTAAAAGTAATCATCTCAGACATAAATTACTAATTAGCGCCAAATTAATAAAAATCCATTCATTCCAACAGAAACCAAAGAGATTCACAACCAATTAACTAACCTCAAGACTATAACTAACAGACTCATCCCGGTTCTCCGGGTCATACATCGCATACACTTTCGCAGGCGCACCAAACACAATCCCCTCGTTAACCGCCCGCAGATTATACCCGATCGTCTCACTGCCGAGCGCTCCAATATAGAAATACACATCATTCCCTACAACCTCATACTCAACCAGATTCTCACTGCCATCTATTGCGCTCTCAAGCGACGCATCATCAACCACGAATCCGGGAGGCACAACATCCTCCACAACAACATAATATACACTATCCCCTCTATTGGAAAGACTAATAGTCACAGGCAGCTTCTCACCAACGTCAACCTTTGTCTTCAGATACTTCTTGGAAATCCCAAGCGTCTTCTCATTGACCTCTTCAAGAACCCGGACCTGCTTCACGTCCACAGTATAATACACAGTACCGCTGCCGTCCTTCAAAAACCTCAAAACATTCTTCCCGCTCTTATAATCAAGCGGAACCTCATAAACCACAGCCCTGTTATCATCAGAAACATCATAACTGCCAACGTGCGCACCATTAAAATACACACTCACCCGGCCGTCAACAGACTCACCGGAAAGGCGCGCATACTCTGTAATAGTCTTAATGACAGCAGCGCTGTCGCTGGTCTGCCCCCAGCCGTAGCTGCCTCTCTTTGACACAAGCCAGTCCACAGACCTCCCGACAGTATCATGATAGCCTGTATCCCCTGAATTAATTAACGCAAGAGCCACAGTAGCAGTAGTAGTCACAGCCCCGCCAAGACTATAAGAATAATACCTCATACTTTTGTCATCACTCCAGTAAACATTATCCCCCTCACTAATCTTCATGCCATCAAGCTTCAAAAGAACCCCCGAAAGCTCACCAGTATCATCAGCCGCATCAAGGCACAGCGCATACAGTGCAATAACATAAGGGCTCTTCATCTCACCGCTTTTGTACTTCCCTGAAAGATAAGACATCGCCCTCCTGACAGCAGAAGAATCCCTGTCCATTCCCGAATTAAGCAGAGCATGCGCACACGATGCAGTCATAGTCATATCCTCGCGCGAAAGATGCCCAGCACCTTTGAATGAGCCGTCAGGCATCTGCACAGACGAAAGATATTTCTGCGCCCCGTTAATATAAGCATCATCTATAAAGAACCCTGCATTCCTCGCCTCAGAAAGCCCGTACAGCACATAGGCAGTCATAAACACCTTGGTCTTGTCATTCTCATACCATCCCCATCCGCCATCAGTATGGTGATACCCGTATATCTTCTGCAGCCCGGAAATAATCATCTTATCCACTTTATCCTCAAACTCCGGCGTCAACTGCCCTGACTTAGAAAGATACTGCTTCACAAGTATATCAGGATAAAGCCCGCTCATCACCTGCTCAGCGCAACCATGCGGATACCGCGCAAGCCCCTCAACGCTGTTGAGCGAAACCGCCTCTAAAGACGGCTGTATAACAAGGCCCGCACTCGTAAACTCAGGGATTGCCCCACTAAATATCTCAAACTCAACCACATTGTCCTCAACGACCCCGGAGTAGACATCACTCTTAATCTCTTCTTTCGGCTTAATCAATACCGGTTTCGTCAAACCGTCAGATATGGCTGATGGCTGGCTGCCGGAGTACGCAAGAAAGCTCATATTCGCATAACCATACCCTGTAAACTTGACCATCCACCTTGCGCTCCTTGAGCCATGCGCAGGCACAACAACACTCTTGCCTGGCTCACCGGACACAATCCTGAACTTCGATGACGACATCCCGCATCTGGCAGTTGATGAACTAACACATACAGTACTCTCCACAGCCTCATCATGATTATTAAACACCACCATGCTGACAGCGATCTCATCCCCGACAGTCACCTCTGAAGGCGGCGCAGCTTTCACAAAATAATCCATCTTCGAGATGACACTGTCCTTGGCACTCCCGACCTCAGCATTTTTGGTCGCAGCGAGCGCCTCAAGCCTCCATGCAGTAATCGTATCAGGCAGCACGACAGGCACTCTTACCCTGCCTGCGCCGTCCGTGCGAAGCGTTGGCAGCCAGAGCGCAGTATCCGGGAAGCTTGTCCTTATCTTGATATCCGCAGGAACCAGGCCTTTGTCTCTCATTGATTCACCTGACTTGTATTCCTCTTCATAATGACCACTCTGACCTGTAGGCAGATTTATCCCCTCCATCCTATCCATAGCATCATAACTTGTATCCATGGCCATCTTAGACATAGAACCTGTTGTCACAATAATTACTAGAAAAGGACCAAGTACAACTATTAACACCGCAACAGACAATAGCACGACCATATTCCTCGACCAGCTGCCCGACTTTATCCCCTCGCCGATAAACGAAATAAGCAACAATATCAAGCCAAGCACAAGATAAATCAAGAACATCTCTCCTGGTTCATACACTTCAATAACCGCAAGCAGCAAAGGAAGCGCACCCACAACCCAACCAGCCAGCCCGATGCCTGCAAGCCACTTGCTGCCACGCTGTTTTCTGAAAGCGCCATAAGCTATCCCGGCCACAGAGATCAGTATTGCAACACAGCCAATCCCTAACAATAAGAAGCCAGGCGACTCATCAAGACCAGCCATTATACCAAGCAAAAACGTAGCAATTATCAAAAGCATCCCGCCAATGCCAAGAAACAAAAATCTCCTGTCAGCGCCGTTGTAGCCACTCACAACTTTGCCCTCCTTCATATACTTGACAGACAAGACATACCCGCAAATAAGAACCAGCACAATCATCCCAAGAGCAAAGTACGGTCCGCCACTGCCTGACGTTCTTGGATTTCTGGTTGCAACATTATTCAGTCCTGCACCCTCAGAAAGAGAATACATCGACTCAAACGGGCTGAACTCATAATTCTTAAGAAGCATAATAGACTCATCAACAACGCCAAGCGTCACCTGCGCATTCGGCTTCCCTGTCTCTATAGTAAGGTCAACAACATCCCTTGGTTTATAATCGCTGCGCAAAAAATCAAGCTTCACATCAATCTCCTTATCAGCGCAGGCACTCACTTGCACTGGTTCAGACTCAACAAACCCGTTATAATACACAAACCCAAAGATACTCGAAAAAGGCGCAATATCATCATATTCAAGCATAACCTCAGCTCTTCCGTCATCATCAAGATTAAGCGCTTTCAGCGTAGTCTTGAACGGCGTACTCACAGTGAGCACAACCGGCTTATTCGCATAATTCTGCCTTGCATACACACTGATAACCGCGCTCTCCCCAATCTTATATTCTGATTTATCAGGCTCAACAACAATGTCGCGCCTATACCTCTCAGGCACATCCTCAAAATCACACATGCCCCTACAATTCCAGTAATCATCCGGCCTGAAATTAATATGCGCCGCAGCAGATGCAGAATACTTCCCCCTGCTTGCAGATACCCGGACCTCGAGATAATCTGCATCATCAGGATAATTGAATATGTAATTATACATACCGGAAAACTGCTTGTCCTCAGAAAATATTGTTGAAGTCTGCCCGTTATAGTATTTAGTCACAGTAATCTTTGAATTGACACTATCTGTCGGGCTCCCGTCAGGCTGCTGTGCAGCTATCCTGACATTCACAAGGTCGCCTGGCTCATAGACATTCCTGCCGGATGAAACCTCAAGCAAAAGGCCGCTATTCACAACCAGTACTGTCTTCTTCTCTGTCTGCACCTCACCGCTCGACACATCCGTTATCTTTCCCTCGATCACAAGATAATCCCTTGCGCTCCCGCAGCGCAGCCGGTCAGTATCAAGCGTATACTTATATTCACCATTCCACACTCTCACAGTCTCTCTAACTTTCCCTGACGGATAGCTTTCACAATAGGCACTGATATCCAGATACGCCTCTGAAACAGGCTGCCCGAAAAGATAAGTTGCAAGAAAGCTTATATCAAGCTTCTCTCCCCTGACAACCCAACTCCCCGTACTAATATCGAGATTAATAGTCGGCTTTTCATACTTCTCTACATCAACCTCATAACTCTCTGTCATGCCGCCTGCCTGCACACAGAAAGTATATGTCCCCTCATTCGCACTAAAAGAAAGCGGGAAATCAAGCGTGAACTGGCCGTAATCATCAGTTTTCTCCTCTTTTTTGTATATCACAAGCCCTTTCTCATTTTTAACAGAAATATTCACCATCTCAAAAGAATACGGCAAAAAAGAATCATGAGACTTTTCCCACGCATAACCCGCGAAATGAATAGTATGCCCTGGCTTGTATATCTTCCTGTCTGAGTACATGTAAACTCTCAAAGGCGACAAACGCACCTCTACGAGAGCATTATGGGTTCTTTTCCTTCCATGATTGTTTGCACTTATTATTAAATTGTACTTCCCTTCCGGAAGGTTGTCAGGCACTTTCTCTTCAAGCACAAGAAGCCCGTTGACATTCGTCACACCAGTCATCTTAGCAGCTGCCATGCTTGGCATCTGCGGCTGGAAATCAAGCACAACCGAGGTTTTCGGCATAAACCTGCCCTTATCATCAACAACAACCAAGAATCCGTCAAAATCCGAACCAGCATACTGGACGCTTCCAATTTTCCCATGTATATTAAGTACCTGGCTCAGGCTCCAGTAATCCATTATCGGCCCATAAAAAAAACCGAATCCCAGAAGAGCTATTGCAATTGCAGAACCTGCCCTGATAATCGTTATCTTGCTGTGTGACAATTCCTTGCTTCCAAAAACACAAATCCTGAGTGCCTGGAATGCCCCGAAAAGCGCAACCAGAGCCACCGCAAGCCCTATCAGCCAGAATATCGAAAAAGCAAACATCTCAAAACCCCGGGAAATCACCATATAAGCTTCTTAATCTTCTTCC
Source organism: uncultured archaeon (assembly GCA_965370705.1). Classification (GTDB taxonomy): domain Archaea; phylum EX4484-52; class EX4484-52; order EX4484-52; family B79-G9; genus B79-G9. The sequence continues at coordinate 16,981 of CBDUVR010000004.1, forward strand.
TTTTCCAGGCAATCAGCCCAAGAAGAACAATGCCTATAAGAGCATACACAAGATAGACGCCTTTTTCCTCAAGTCCGTATATGCTGATGCTCACAGCTTCCTCCGGCATTATGATTGATTCTCCCCCGCCTGTAATCTGCACATATTTCTTCATATCCGGTATCTGGACCGTCACAGGAGTGCCATGCATGCTTAACTGCACTCTCTGTACCGGCGCCTCCATTGACATCTGCTCAACCTGCGCCGCCATAGCCTTCTGCGCACCGCCGACAGCATCAAAATTGATCATTTTATCATAATACACACGCCTCGGCGTATATGTGACCAACTTGGCATCCATTTCCGGAATTACCGTTGTCTTCCAGTAAATAAACGCTTCCGGCAAACCGATTTTAATATGCACGTTCGTTATAGGCGCCTTATGTTTCGGCAAAACCAGATTATACGTAGCATATATATCGTCACTGAAAACTTCGCTCGTCACAACATACAGGACCGTAACCCGCGTAGCCTGGTAATTATTCCCGTATTTTTCAGACACAGGCAGCGGAATCTGCACAACATTGCCTTCGCCGTACGCTTTCTCAGGCTCAGAATTAACAATAGCGCCCCAGAACACCGAATTATCCGGAAGCTCAATCTCAAGATATTTCCCGGTCTCTGAATTTACAACCTGGTAATTTGCCTTCACTATCGCAAACCCCCTTTTTGTCGGGAAAATATCGTAATTGGCACTATTGATATTTGTTGCAAGATGCTCCTTCTCTTTCAGTTTCTCCTTTTCAAAACTGATTGAATTCACAGAATCACCAGTATATAAACTGTCAAGATTATGGTCTGAGGGCACAAATCCTGATATCCTGCTCAAAAACCCTGCTTCATACTTCGTTATCCTCTTGAATGTAGACTGCACATTATCAAGCTTATAATTTTCTGACGAATAGAGCGCGACATTATAATCCACACCTCCTGCATTCGCAAAGACCGGCATTGAACCGACAGCATCAAGAGACAGGGCAAACTCTATATCAGAAATCCTGAACGACTTTGCCGGGGTCTTCTTTTTGACAACAAGCGGGCTTTCAGAAACAACCTCAAACTCATTATCATCAAACGAGCTGAACTCAGCCCCTGCCGGCATACTTATCTCTACACGGTTTATAAGCTCATCTGCACTCACATCGCAGAACAGCTTCATCTTATTCAGGGAACCTGCAAGCACAAGCGCATCACACTTAACATCAATCTTTGCGTCATTATTCACAGTCCCGTAAGACACGCGCACAGTCTTTGCATATTTATCTGTAAATAGCCAGTCAACGCTTTTGTCTGTTTTATGCATCGCAGCCGGGCTTATGCCGCTCATAACAACGTTGTCAAATTTGAAGCTAACTTTCACATAGATCTGGTCAACACCAGATGGAAGAGAAGAGCTAAAAGAATTTAGTGCGCCCACACCCTCGCCGCGTACTTGTATCCTGTAATTCTTATCTTTCACAACAGCATATTTGAGCATATTCCCTTCAATATAACTGCTCTCACCAACAGTAATCCACGTCCTGCCTGAATCCTCAGACACTTTCACACTTTTTATCACAAAATTTGATCCAAGCTCAATATACGCAGTGCCGTCA
>CBDUVR010000005.1:0-17236 GCA_965370705.1 uncultured archaeon
CAAGAGTTTCTATGTCTATGTTCAGAGGCTGTTGTGGGTTGTTCTCAGGAGATATCTGTACCTTAGTACATCTCTGTAGTTCTCTGTCTATCTTTGGAAATTCTGGATCTAGAACGATTTTCAGTGAATCTCCGTCGCTCCACGGTTTAGTAGGCTCTTTTTGTGTGTGTTCTTCTAAACCTGAATACTCTTTTTCGGCTTCTTTTTTACAGAAGTTTTCTATATATTCTGCATCAACTGCGTAGCCTTCGTCACCCATAGTACCACCTTCTTTTCCTCTGGCCTTGAGAGTTTAATACACTCATTACTCTCTGCCATTTGAAATGTCTGCTTCTGGTTTCCGTTGGTTGTCTGTGGCGTTGTTAGTGTTGCGTAGTAAAGTAATCTTTATATATCTTTGCATATTCGTCACTTATAAGTGAAATGTATTTTTTTTGCTCAGAAGACCTTCATCTCCCCATGTGTAACAGTATTGCAGAATTCGTATTTATACTTTTCTATACTTTGATATATGTACTTTGACATATAGATACATTGGCTTTTGCAGCCAGGATGATGACGGCAGATTCCCAGGCAACGTCAAATTATGCAAATTACACCCAAAATCTATATATTCTAACGAAAGCCTTATATACAACATTGTCCACATATATTTTGAATGAACGTCATGTATAGTTTTAGTGATATTTGAGAGAATGTTGAGGTGGTTAAATGAACTTTATGAAATTATCAGGTGGAAACAAAGCTAAGGCGCAGTCTCAGGTACTGTCCATAATTCTTATAACCGGTATATTGGTGGCTGTTGTGGGTGCTTCCTATATGTGGGGTGTGCCGCTGATTGAAAAGGGGCAGACTTCATCGGATAATGAAATTGCAGAAAGTCTTATGGTGATGTTGAAGGAGAAGATAGATAATGTGGCAGAAACGGGCGAGCAAAGAACTGTGTCTGTCGAGCTTAATGGTGATATTGAACTTGCTGAGGATAATTCTTTGAGGTATACGATTGCGACAAGGGGTCTAAATATCGCAAGTACTGCGTGGGTCCCGCTTGTCGGCGGCACGCCTCCTGTACAGGAGGATATGGCTGCAGTGGAGGCAAATGGCGGGTCGGGGACAGTGGATATTAATGATGATGTGAGTTGTACGATGTCATCCAGTTGTGGGCCGGGACAGGTGACGCTGGCGGGTTGTACTGTTGCTCCTGCTCCTCTTGGTCCTTACTCAGAAGGAGATACTTTTACTCTTAGTGGTGATAGTTATCTGATACATCATATTGACTGTGCGGGGAATATTGATAACCAGGCGCTAATAGTAGGTCCTGAAAGAGAAAAGGCAGGCATAATCGGTATTGACGAAGCTGGTGTTATAATTGCAAGAAGCAGGTCCGTAGGTGACAGGTTTAAAACAACATATCGTCTGGCGTACAGAGAACTTGACGATATATCGAGTCCGAACAAGGATGGTTACAGGATACAATTGATGCGGGAGGGAAATAATCTGTTGGGTCCGGGCCCGCATAGAATAACTATCCGTCGGGATGACAACCCGAAGGTAATTGGCACATCGAAGTATGGCGGGAGCCTAATTGAAACAAAAGTATATATTTCAATGTCATAAGCGATGGTATAATGCTTCCTATAGTATATCGTTATTGTCGTGGCTTGAAGCACGCGCCGAGAAACAGGAAAATGCGAAAAGGCCAGGTCCTGATACTTGAGGAAATGATGATGGTCACATTGGGAATCTTAATTGTTGCCGGAGTAATATTTATTTTCAATGATGTTAATGACAAAATCCTTGAATTCGCCCGGGAGCAGCAGGCGGAAGAAGTCAATAGCTATGTCAAATCATATATTGTAACATTAGAGAGTATGAACTGCACACATTGTCATATCACACTGGAGATTCCAGAGCAAATTGGCGGGCGAACGTATACAATTCTTGGCGAGGGAGACAAGAAGAAGATACTGATTCATGACAATGAGGGGCTGTGGAATGAAAAGGATCTGTCAGTGGAGCTTTTTGGGTTGTCCCAGGGGAGCAGGATGCTAAGGCTGGAGTATAATGATGGAATTGTAATGATGAGGGGTGTTGACAATTACTAGGGCAAATACACTAAATCTGAAGAAAAGTGTTAAGACATTTAAGTTGAGGTATAGGGAATATCTGGAAAAGCATAGGCAAAAGGGACCGGTTGGGCAGGGTAATATTGATGTGGATATAATCAACCAGCTGATTCCTGCGCTAAAGGGCATGCAGTCTGCACAGGGGCCAAAAAAGAAGCGCAAGACCCGTGAAAAGGACTACAAAGTTGTCAGTCTTAGTGATGTGGAAAAAACGAAGGGAGATGGCATCGAGGTTGATTATGCGGAGTTCCGGAATATTGATGTAGACTATCCTCTTACCCATATACAGTCAGTGGGAGATGAACCAATCTATGCATGGGCAAGGATAGCATGGAATTCTGAAATAAATTCACTGGAATATGCTGTCGTGGAGCCAGAAATAACTGAAATTGAAAAGAAGAGTATTTCACGGATAGAAAATGCAATTGAAGAAAAGATAAATGTTCATTTTGAATCTGTACATCAGACTGCAGCAGAGAGTTACCTGAAACATTTGATTGATCAGATAATACGCCAATATGAGATGAAACTGACTCCAGAACAGAGACAGAGATATGATTACTATCTTCTCAGAAGTTTCGTGGAGCTTGACCAGCTCCAGCCGCTTATGAATGATCCTAACATAGAGGATATAAGCTGCGACGGTGTTAATATTCCTGTGTTCGTATATCACAGAAATCCCAAATTCGGTTCCCTGAAAACAAGTGTTGTGTTTAGGTCAAAGGAAGAGTTGGATGATTTTGTAATGAAACTGGCGCAAAGATGCGGGAAGACAATATCCGTTGCTGAGCCAGTGTTGCAGGGAGCTCTCCCCGACGGATCAAGGGTTCAGGCGACACTTGAGACTGATATTGCCAAGAGGGGTTCGAACTTTACAATAAGGAAATTTACAAAGGAGCCGATGACACCAATACATCTGATGGAATACGGGACATTGGATGCAAAGGTGCTTGCATACCTTTGGTTTGTTATTGAGCACAATAAGTCGATACTAGTTTGTGGTCCAACCGCGTCTGGTAAAACGACGCTGCTAAATGCGTTGTCGCTTTTTATCAGGCCAGGCATGAAAATAGTCTCAATTGAGGATACGCCTGAGTTGCGCCTTCCGCATATGCACTGGATACCTGAAATAGCGAGAGAAGGTATAAGTTCGTATACGGGGGGTGGTGAAAGAAGGTTAGGTGAGGTTAGTATGTTTGATCTTTTGCGAGGGGCATTGAGACAGCGTCCGGATTATCTTATTGTTGGTGAAGTCAGGGGCAAGGAAGCGTTTATACTTTTCCAGGCTATGGCCACAGGTCATGCCGGCATGTCAACAATGCATGCTGATTCGCTCGAAAAAGTGATAGACCGGCTCACAACGCCTCCAATCCAGCTGCCGTCGTCACTGCTGGAGACCCTTGATCTGATAGTATTTGTAAAGCGCTTAAGATATCGCAATCATAATGTCCGGCGTACGACAGAGGTTCATGAAATAAATTATTATGATTCAGATGATAAGTATCTGGACAGTTCGAGGGTATTTAAATGGAATGCTTCGCTTGATACTTTTATGTTTGATGAAGACTCAGAGCTTCTGGGGCGCCTTTGCAGGGATGAGGGCATCACTGAGAACAAACTTAAGTCAGAAATCCTAAACAGGATTAAAGTATTGAAGTGGATGAAGGTAAATGAGATAAGAGATTACAGACAAGTGGGTGAAATAATGTCTCGATATTATTCAAACCCTCAAGAAGTAATGAACATAATAGAGGCAGAATGAAATGGATGCTAACAGTACTTATGCAAAGTTTTCATATAAATATTTTGGTGGGTTCTCGAGGAAATATCTTGTGTCTACGTTCAAGGACCTTTACAAGGATATTGAGCGTGCGAATATTGCTATGACTCTTGTGGAATTTCTGTCTGTTGCAGTGGCAACGTCGGTGGTAGTTTTTATTGCAATTTCGTTGATATCTCCGTTAATCATTTATCAGTTACTGTATATTACTACTAATGAGGGAGGTGCGGGGTCTCTCATACTTGGCGTATTTATGGGCTTTCTTTCGGGTGTATTATCGTCATGCGGGATATTCATGTTATTTTATACTTACCCGTCTGTTATCGTCGCTGACCGGAGAAAAAAGATTGACGACTGCCTGCCGTTTGCTACTCTATATCTTGCTACAATTTCCGGAAGCGGCACACCGCCTATTGCGATGTTCAGAGCACTTGCGAATTTTAAGGAGTATGGCGAGATATCGAAAGAGGCGCAGAGAATAATTGAGGAGACGGATGTGCTGGGTACAAACCTGGCAGTGGCTATTGAAAATGCTGCGGACAGGACGCCTTCAAACAACTTAAGGGATATTCTCTGGGGTATAAAGTCCATTCTCGTAGTGGGCGGTGATCTCCAGAGATTTTTGCATGATAAAGCAGGGAATACTATGCAGGAATACAAGCGCAGATTAGCCCAGTTCACACAGCAGCTTGCTATGTATATTGAGATATATATCACTGTTGTGATAGTTGGTTCTGTGTTTTTTATGGTCCTTACAACAATAATGGGTTCTTTGAGTGACACTCAGTCGACAAGGTTGTTTGTTGTCGCGGCGCAATTCGTCATAACGTTCGCCTTTTTACCTCTGGCGTCTTTCGGATTTATGCTGCTTATAAAGAGTATAGCTCCTTCGACGGAGACGTAGATAATGGTTGTATTTTCAGGGCTTTGTATGGTGGAGAAGATAAGATGGCAAAATTAAAGGATACGAAGAAAGAGAAACACATGAAAATAGCCAGCGTAGTCGCTGGGTTAGTGTTAATGATTACTGGCCTTGTTTTGTTAATGACAAGTGCGCCTGAAACTATAGCAGATGATACTGCTGGTTGCGGAGCAAATGGGATTTGCAACTGCAAGTGTGAGGAGCAGCCTGATCCTGACTGTACGAGTCTCGGGCAAACTTTGAGTGTTGTGTTAATGGTCCTGGCTATAATTATTGGCGTAATGCCGGTTGCTGTATATGAATATTTTAAGTATTCCAGGTTCAAGAGGATGGAGGACACTTTTCCGCGGTTCATGAAAGATTTTTCTGAAGCAGTCAAAGGCGGTATGACAATACCCCAGGCGCTCAACATGACAGCAAAAATTGATTATGGTGATCTTTCAAAAGAGATAAAAAAGACCGATAATCAGGTCTCGTGGGGTCTTCCGTTTCCAAAGGCGATGCTGCGTTTTGGGGACAGGATTAAGGGCAGTTCAATTATGAAGCAGTCTTTTACTATTATCAATGAATCGTTCAGGTCTGGCGGGGATATTGCCAATACAATGAACTCGATTGCGATGAACATTGGTTTGATAAGGGATATCGAAGATGAAAAGAACTCTATAATGTCGCAGCAGATATACATTATGTACTTCATCTTTTTTATGTTTCTTGGGATAATTGTGCTCCTGTATAAGCTGATAGTGCCGATGCTTTCTATAAATTTTTCGAGACCGGGGGAACCGTTGGACCCGTCTGCAAATTGTGATGTGCTGGGCCTGCCGTCGTCGACAATGTGCACTATTGGAAGAGCGTTCGGTCTTGGCTGTGAACATGTGTATTTCGTGAGCCTTTTTTTGTTCATGTGCATAATTCAAGGTATCTCAAGCGGGATACTTGCGGGAGTAATCGGGCAGGGCAGAGTGGCAGCAGGTATAAAGCATGCAGCAATAATGGTAATTTCAACAGTGTGCGTGTTTGTGATATTTCTTTAGTGTGATATGATGGTAAAAAATTTCTGTTTCAGCAGACTAAGAAAAAGTAATTCAAAAGCCCAGATCAGTATAGAGTTTATAGCCGGGTTTGGGTTATTTATAATGGTTGTTTCCTATGTTGCATATACTGCTATTATTATATTTCCAAAATATTATGAGGAGTCAAGTGAAAATGCTGTTCGCGAGGAAGCATGGACGCTAAGTGTAGAGGTTATGGATTATCTTCGGGATGGTATCGCGGTTAATAACGAGTCATTAGCTTCTTTGTCCGGGTGCAGGACATATCATTACTTTGATGACCCCACGACAATTGATGATAACTTGTCAAGGGCAAATTACACTTACTTCAAGAGTTTATTTAATGTTGATGAGTTGAATGACTTCCGCATTTCTGTTAAGAGCAGTCCTGTAGTTATGACAGAATATGCCAGGGGCCTAAACAGGACAGGAAATATGACGTTTGATGGCGTGGAATACATGTTTGAGCTGTTTAATGCGACTTCGCTGAAGTATGACTCTGTTTCTGTTTCGAATAGCAGCGGCGTGCTGACGACGACGAATGAAAGCGGGACGGTTCAATTTGGAAAGTATATGTTTGAAGTAGACAAGATAGATGCTGAAGGCAAGTTCCTGATTTTGGGATTGGAGGATCTTGTTAGCTGTGGCAAATATGTGCCTATGAGTGCAATGATCTCAAAAGTTACGAGATTTACAACTTATAACAAATGGATAACTGCAGTTGATGTGGTCTACTGGTAGAGGCAATGGTATGGGATCAAAAGGATTTATGCATGCTATGGAAGGTATTATTGCAGCTCTTCTGCTCCTGACTTATACTGCAGCAATTTTCCAGTATCCACAATCTTATTCAAACTGGGTAGAAAACAAGCAAGAGCAGGTGTCGAGGGAGTACCTGTCTTCTTTTAATGATGCAGGTCTTTCGGGATTAATTGTGGAGAACAGGCCTGCTGAATTTGTGGAAATAACAAGAAATTTTCTCGGGGTCAGGTATTCATATGGCTTGTATACAGAAGGACTTGTTCCACAAAATCTGGTTATCGGGGTGCTTTCGAGTGAGAGTGTAGTGGAAAGTACGTCGGTAGATCCCGGATGTGCTGCTTCAGGAGTTCCATCTGATAATGATTGGTGCAGAGATGGCACGTTTAAGGGTCTCAAGTTTGTCCTTGTGGACAATGACACCGGCGTGGGTAACAATATCAAGGATTATGATTCAATCTATTTTGATTCGGATGATAATGGCACCTATGATAAATATGAGGGTCCAAGGTCTGTAAGTAATGCGATAAATGTAAGCGGGGAAATGTGGATATTTTCGTCGATTCATGATGGCACTTATGATGTCGAGTTTATTCGCGGCGAAGATGTTCTCGAGTACAGGAGAAAAATAAGCAATCTCGTGATTAATAACAGGCAGACGAATATATCGATTCGTGCAAGAACCAATGAGTCGGATATAATTGACCTTGATGTGCTGATAATACCAAGATATATGAGTCTTGTGCATCCTGGTGTGAAGCATAGGCTTAACGAGTTTCTGGATGAGAAGAAGTCAATAATCGAGGTTGCGAACATAACAAAAGATAATTTTGATGAAGTACAGGAGGAGATATTTGGTCTGCAGTGCCTGGATATCGATACGGTACCGGCAGTTGGGGACATATCTATACATCCTAAGAGCGGGGAGGAGTCAACTTATGATATTGGTAAATATTTTTATTTTACGAATATGAAAATTGACGCTTCAATTAGGTACCGTAACCTGAACATGTCATGGATTAACAGCGGCCCTACCAAATACGATTATAATTGCTACCTGCCTGATTCTGATATTTACCTGGGTTATGTCAATTGTACGGATGCGACGAGTACTTGTGTGACTTATACAATAGACGGGATAGTGAACTATGTCAATGCATCGGTGAGTCCGCCAGTATATTGCAAAATAGGAACAGAATATAGCCCTGATACTTACTATTACGCAGAGATTGACATAAGAAAAAGAAGCTATCCTAGTCTGGTTGTGAATACGATAGGTTCCGGGTATGATGGAGTATTTATAGATTTGAACCGTGACCGTGACCTTACGAATGACGGCGGCAGGATAAGTGCGGGCGACACATTCAAAATAGGCACGACAAACTTTACATTGAGAAAAATAAGTGAAGACGGGAGATACATTGAAATCAGGCCTGTGTCGGAGCATAAATTTGCAGATACATATCCGGGCAGGCTATACTCTGTGCATAATGATACGGAGTATATTATACTTGAGCAAGGTACAGAATATAATAGTACTGCTTTTAGTATTGGTGATAAAACGGCGGTGGGTACGGCGGCTGGTACTCCATGTACGGATGGTTTGCTCACCGGGAGTGGCTATAGGAATGGTGTTTGGGACACATCATATTCGTTTACAATAACAAACATCTCAAAGGGGTTTAATGTCCTGAATATTGATATCGATGGCAATAATGTATGCGATGATCTGGATGAGGGCCCGTTTTATACGGGGGATCTTGTGAGGGTTGGGCCCGAGTATTACCGCGTTGATATTGCAGGGGATGGCTCGAAAGTAGAGTGGACACTTGCGAAGCGCTGGAGAGTTCCCTCAGCGATAGTCAGTCACAAAAGTGGCTTAAGAAAAACCGCATGGATGATGGGGGAAATTACTTCGGATGATGAGTGGCATATTCTCCGGTCGATAATTCTATGGTCTATAGACCAAAGAGCCTATCTGGTAAGGAGTTCGGAATCTTCAGACTCGGTACTTGTAAAAAGTACGTTTGTTGCAAATACGGATATGTTTCAGCCTTATAAGGTATATTTCAGAACTAGTTGATAATTATGAATGCAGGAGCTAAACGAAGGAAAGGTCAGTTTTTCATAGTGGGTGCGATAACTATTATCATCATTCTGCACATGCTGAGTAATACTCTTACCCGGAGTGCGAATGTTGACTATTCCTCGGTGCAGGATAATAATCCTGCCTGGATGCTTGAAGAAACAGAGAAAGGTCTCTACCAGATTACGAAGAAGAACCTGACAGACAGGAGTGATGTTGATGAGTTCATTGAAATGCAGAAGGTAATTGCAAAGGAAAACGGCTATAATCTTGGGTTTGATTTGCTCAACTTTTCGTCTTATTCGAAGGGTATACTATTTGTGAATTCATATACGATGACACTTGAGTCGAATGAGTTTTATATTATGAAGGAGAACCAAGTGCTTCCGTATTATTTTTATTGCAATGATGACTTCTTTTGCAGTTCTTATGATATGCTTGGATATAAGGAGAGTAAAATGGCCTGTTGTAAAGCTTATAATTGGTGCTGTTAATATTATTTGGTAGTGAGATACCTATTTATATGCGCTCCTAATATAAATTATGTATGCGATTCGTGCAGTTATTTTTGCTGGCAGCTATGGTTACTGCTGTAATTGTCTCTGGCTGCGCAGACCATGATATCGATGCCGGAAGCGAAGGTGAACCAGCAATATCAGATGAACCTTCAGGGAATACAGACCGGGATGTTGACCAGGCGCTGAAACAGGACCCGAAAAAGCTGACTGACTTCCAGATAGAGGCCTGCAATGCTGCTGACAAGGCAGGTACATGTGATACAAAGCTAAAGCAGCTTGGGATTGTGTCCAAAGAGGATTGCTGCAATGCGCTGTCAAAGTGTTGTTGATTATTGTTGATGTTTACTAAGGGGAGGTATTGTTCATGAATCTGAAAGTAGTTTCGATGTTGGTTCTTGTAGTTTTTTTGTTGGGTATGTTTATACCTGCCTGTTTCGCTGCTGATAGCTGCGGCGTTACAAAGACGGATGTTATTAAGAGCATTATAGCCCATATTACGCAAAAAAGCGATATTAGCAGGGGCCAGGTCATGGCCCTCATCAAGGCATATCTCGGGTCTGCTGATTGCGGTTCAGATGATGTCAGGCAGGCGAAAGAAAAAGCTAATGTTATTGATAATAATGTCATTCCAAAATGTTCTGACGGGACTCTTTTTGCTCATTGCTCTGCCGACAAGCCAAAATACTGCTATAGCGGCAGTCTGGTTGACAGGTGCGATATGTGCTGCGAGAGCGGCAGGTGCGGTCCGGACGGCAGGTGCGAAGTGTCGCAGGATACAGATGATAATGATGATGATGCAGCATGCACCGGGAGCGACAAGCCCCGCTGCTGTGCAATAGGATCAAGAAGCGAGGGCTGGTACCAGGATGGCAAGCTAATAAAATGGGACAACTGCAAAGGATGTTATGCTGTATGTAAACTTATTGGTACAAGGTCAGAGGGCTGGTATAGCTCCTGCGATAATAAACTTATTCAGTATGATCAATGTGGAGAGCTAACCTGTAAAGATTTATGCGGGGACGGAGTTTGCCAGGAAGTAGTTTGTCAGACAGATGGTTGTCCTTGCGCGGAAACTCCAGAGAACTGCCCTGAGGACTGTAAGGAAGATACACAAGAGTGCCATACGCATACGAATCCTTCGTGGATTGATAATGGCGTGCATAGGGTGAAAATTATCCAGTCGGGGTGTACCAAAGTGGGCTGTGCAGAAGGAAACGGCAATGCTACTGAAGCTCTGGTTGAGATCAGGGAAGGCATACACTGCGGCGAACAGTTCTGGGTATGGATTGATAATATGATGTCTCGCAACGTACCTGTTGTTGGCGTATGTTACATGGCAGAGATATTTACTGAGATGTATGGGCCGGACTGCGGGCATGTTATCCGCTATCTGGTTACTGAAACGGATTGCCCTGAGTGTACCGGACATGATGTGACCGGGCGTGGCGATCCATGCGTATCTGATGTAGAGTGCAACTCTCCGCTTGTGTGCAAGACTTCCGGGAGATATGACGGCAGCCAAGGAGGTCATGCGGAGAAGTATTGTTGTTATGCAGATGAGTGCGCAAGTGTTATCAGTGGACCATGTGTGGCAGTCGGAGGGACAGATATCAGATATTATGATTCTCTAAGTACAACCCTCAGATGTGTTTTCAATGACGAGACATATCGAGCAGAGTATGTTGTAGATTGTGATGAGACTTATGGCGATGGATACTGGTGCGGAACGTATGCTGACTGGAATGGACAATGCCATGCAGGCGGTGATATGAAAGAGCTGTCGACATCAGGATGCAGTCTGGATATACCAGATGCGCAGTATTGCATCAAGTGCGCATAATTGTCTCAGGCTACGCAGACTCAGGCGCTGATGCAAGAAACATAAATGAACCAGCAGCCTAACCTGACGGATAAGCTTATAAATATTCTGTTCCCATTAACTCACCGTGATTTCATGGGTGGCCATGGTGAATGCCGGAAATTTTGCAGGTCCTGATGCTTGGAGTATGAAGATATCACATAGTTCTCTTTTTCTTCATAAGTTCACCGGATTTTTTGCTGAGTTTAAACTTACATCTTTAGTTGAGGTTTTGACTGGTTTAAGGAGATGGTAAAATGGCATTGAATATCGCAATAATCGGGTACGGCAAAATGGGCAGGACTATCGGGAAGCTTGCTCCGGACAGGGGCATCAATGTGAAGTCGATAATTGATCCGCTTATGGAAAAGAAAGGCAATGTGTATAATGAGATTGATGATAAAAGCCTTGCAGGCGTTGATGTCTGCATAGATTTCACGCGCCCTGATACTTTGATTGGCAACCTGAAAAAAACTGCAGCACTGAAGAAGAACATGGTTGTCGGCACAACAGGATGGTATGATAAGGAAAAAGAGGCGCGAAAAATTGTAGATAATTCCGGCATCGGGTTTGTTTATGCGCCGAATTTTTCAACTGGCGTAAACCTGCTGTTTCACATGACTGCTTATTGCGCAAAACTTTTCAATAAGTTCCCGCAATATGATGAATATGCATATGAACTTCACCATAACAAGAAGCTTGACAGCCCTTCGGGAACTGCGCTGAAACTTGGTGAGATACTTGTTGAGAATCTTTCGCAGAAGAAGAAGCTTGTGACTGGGCGCCTTGACAGGAAGATAAGTCCTGATGAGATTCATTTTGCAAGTGTGCGGGGCGGGGCGATTCCAGGCACGCATGTGATTGGGTTTGATTCTTTAGCAGATACGATTGAGATAAAACATACTGCAAGAGGAAGAGAGGGATTTGCTGACGGGGCCCTGTCAGCTGCACAGTGGATAAGCAAGAGAAAGGGATTCTACAAATTCGACGACATGATCAACGAAATTATCGGAGGCGATTAAGATGGCAAAAGTTTTTGGCGGATGCTATCCTGCGCTCGTGACACCCATGAGCGATGGGGACGGGCTTATGCGCCCTGTAAACCAGGATGCTATGAATCAGCTGATAGACTATGTGCTTCGCGGGGGCGTTGACGGCATCCTTATCGCAGGATGCACAGGCCATGCAAGTTCAATGAAATGGGATGAGCAGCTTGCGCTCATGAGAAACTGCCTCCGGCATGTAGGCGGGAAAACAAGAGTGATTGCCGGAGACGGCTCTAACTGCACAAGAGAAGCGATTGATGCTGCAAAAATGATTGAGGATGTAGGGATCACTACCCACCTGCAGATCAGCCCGTACCAGAACAAGCCGATGCAGGAAGGCCTGTACCAGCATTATGCCCGCATCGCATCGGCAATAAGCGGCGACATCATCCTCTACAATGTCCCGGGAAGAACCGCAAAGAATATAGAGGCGGAGACGACCATAAGGCTTGCAAAGGAGTTTTCGAACATCATTGCGATAAAAGAGGCGTCCGGCAACATGGAGCAGATCAAAAAGATAATCGAGGGTACGCAGGATATTGATTTTTCGGTTGTATCCGGTGATGATAAGCTGAACCTGGAGCTGATCAAGGCGGGCGGTACTGGCGGTATATCTGTTGCTGCCAATATTGATCCTGCGCGCACGAGTGATGTGATCCATCTTGCGCAGCAGGGAAAATACGAAGAGGCAGAGCAAATCAACCGGAAACTGCAGGAATTGTACCGCATACTTTTCATTGAGACGAATCCGCAGCCGGCTCATTATGCGCTGAGGAAAATCGGGATACCTGTCGGTGTGCCGCGCCTGCCATTGATTGACGTGACAGGAGATTCGAAAGAGCAGATAGACAAAGTTCTTATGGGTCTTGGGCTTTTAGGGGAGTGAAGTGTGTGTGGTGGGAAAAAAAAGGGCACCTCGAGGTAGATGCTTTCAATCATCTTTTTTTTGGTGGCATGGATACGGTCAGGCTTGCGAAAGAGTATGGTACGCCTCTCTATGTGTATAACAAGCAGAGGATTGTTGATAATTTTCGCGCTGTAAAGAACGCTTTTTCCAGGTGTACGCAGGATTTCAGGATACACTATGCAATGAAAGCGAATTCCAACCCCGAAATACTGAAAATACTGGAAAAAGAGGGGGCGTGGATTGATTCTGTTTCACCATACGAGGCGAAAATTGCACTTGGCGCTGGGTTCTCAAAGGAAAAAATAATGTTTACAGGAACGAGCGTGAGTGATGATGATCTTGCGATGCTGGTCGATGACGGCATTTTCATAAATATTGATTCAATATCGCAAATCAGGCGCCTGGGAAAACTGACAGATGATAAGCTTAATGTCTCCCTCAGGTGGAACCCCGGGATGGGTGTAGGCCATCACAGCCATACGATTACAGCAGGCAAATATATCAAGTTCGGGATACCGGAATCAAAGCTTGCCCATGCAGTGGACCTTGTCAATAGCTCAGGCTTTAACCTGGTTGGCCTGCACCAGCATATCGGCTCAGGCTGGCTTAAGGGTGACGTCAGCGTCTTTCTGAAAACAGTTGACAGGACAATTGATGCAGCAGCAAAGATACAGGATATGACCGGGAATCAGCTTGATTTTATTGATTTCGGGGGAGGGCCGGGGATACCATACAGGAGGGAAGATGAGGAGTTTCCCATTGATGAGTATGCAGAGGGCATCTGCAGCAAGGTCAAAAAGTCCGCACTCAAAAGCGCACAAATCGCCATAGAGCCAGGAAGATACATTGTCGGTGATGCGGGGGTGCTTTTGCTTGAGGTGAATACGGTTGAGGACAAGAACGTGCCTGTCATTGGTGTGAACGGCGGATTCAATACACTTGCAAGGCCTGCGCTTTACGGCTCTTATCACGAGATGGTCATATGCAACTCTGTTGAATCAGGAAACAGGAAAGAATTCATGGTCGCGGGGAACCTGTGCGAATCAGGGGATGTATTTAATGAGAACAGGGAAAGCCTGCGCATGCTGCCTGCTCCGCGGGAAGGGGATATCCTTGCAGTGCTTTGCGCCGGAGCCTACGGGTACAGCATGGCGTCGTCGTATAATTCGCGGCCGAGGCCAAGAGAAGTCATGACAGGCAACAAGACTGCAAAGGTCATACGTGAGGAGGAATGGAAATAATGGCAATGCATAATATAGCGCGGTGCATGAGCACCCAGCACCCGGATAATGTGAGCACCCCTTTCTTTGCAGACAATACTGTCATTGGCGGGGACGATGAAATAAAAGAAGCGTTCCACGTCTATTCGCACCTGAAAGCAAGAGAGCAGCTGTGGGACTGCGAGGGAAAGGAAGTTGACAATTTCGTCATAAGGAAGCTTTTTTCGCGCTATCCTGGCTATTTTGAGAAAAAGCGGCTTGGAAAGGATGTGTTCATGCTTCTAAGGGCCCCTAATCCTGCTGTTGAGAAGAGTGAATCCAAACTGCTCCTGGAAGTCCTTGAGTCTATCCCGCGCAGTTTTGATATCTCAGATGCCATCTACAATGATGATATCGCCCCGCTGTTTGAGGTAAGCATCCCCATGATCTCGAGTGAAAAGACTCTTATCAGGATAGCAGAATATTACAAGAGATTCGTTTCCGGCAAGCAGACTGCGACGCTTATTAAAGGTGACATTCCCCTGTCAAAATGGATCGGCAGGTTTTTCCCGGAAACTATCAGGGTCATGCCGCTTTTCGAGACTAAGGATGCGATGCTTAATGCTGATAAGATTGTCGAGAGGTTCGTTGAGTCACAGAAGATAGAGGATTACCAGCGCGTGTGGTTCGCAAGGAGCGACCCGGCGCTTAATTACGGGTCGCTTGCATCAACTTTGATTGGGAAGGTTGCAGTGCAGAGGATACATTCTCTTGAGAAGAGGCTGTCACTTGATCTCCCGGTTATGATCGGTGTCGGCTCTGCGCCTTTCCGGGGAAATTTCAGGCCCGACAACATTGAAAACTGCATGAAAGGATACCCGAGTGTCCAGACATACACTATCCAGTCTGCGTTTAAATATGATTTTGATGAGGACATTGTAAAAAAGGCAATATATGACCTGAATAATTCGAAAAGAGGGAAGCCTGTCTGCGTTGATGAGGCGCAGCTGCTTGAGATTATTGAGAAATCGTCATCCCGGTATCAAAAAGAGATACAGGTCATGGCCCCTTTGATAAACGGTATTGCAAAGTTCGTGCCTTCGCGGCGAAAAAGAAAGCTCCATATAGGGCTTTTCGGATACTCAAGGCAGTCTGCAGGAGTTCAGCTGCCGCGCGCTATAAAGTTTACGGGTGCGCTTTATTCGCTGGGGATACCTCCTGAGACTCTTGGGCTGAGTGCGCTGAGCGCAAAGGATATTGAAGCTGTGCGGGAGGGGTATCCTGATTTTGATGGGGATATGAAGGATTCCCTCAGGTATTTGAATAAGGATAATCTGAAGTATATTCCTCTGGCTGTACGAAAGTCTGTGGAGTATGCTGCCAATATTGTTGATTTTGAAGTCGATACAGATCATAAGAAACTGACTGGCATCATCATGGATGACTTTTCAAAGGGGGAGACGGAAGCGCTGCCAGAGAATATTACGAAGGCTGCGTGGATTCGCAGGTTTTTGGGTTGAGACGGCGCGTGTTGGCTGTTGACTTTTTTGAGGCATGATAGTTTTTGTAAATAAGGGCTCGCAAGAAATCCCCACTTTTTAGGGTTGAGGAGTCCTATTTTGCAAGTTCCAGTAAGACTCTTTTGATTTCAATAGAATCGAATCCCAAAACACTGGCAACAGATGAGATATCTTTATCAGTTATATTCTCTACAACAGTTTTGGCTTTTGTCTTTTCATAAAAGGTGAATAGCATTTCTTTTATTGATGAGATTGTTTCGCCTGAATAGAACAGCAATGCAAATATATCTGATATGTCTTTTATTCTTTTGTGGTCTTTGTCTCTTTCCGGGAGGGAGTTGAGTTTTGTGGCTATGAGCAGGGCAGGTGCGGGAAGAATCACAGCAGTTCCAAAGATTTTTTTGTTTTTTCTTAGTCTCTCATCTTCAAAAGCATATCTTAATAATGGCTCATCTATGGGCACGAAGCCGAATGTTGCGCTGAATTGCGGGTGAATTGAGTCTACGATCGGGTCTATATAGAGCGGGAATATCGATGGCGTAAATAGTCTTTTGGATTCTTCCATAGTCAGTTCTTTTTCTGTTTCTGTGTGGTAGTTTTTGAATAGTCTTGAGCCCTGCCATTCAAATCCCTCGCCGGCCAGATGCCGGGCTATTTTTGAGAATGGACTCTTTTTTAAGTGGTCTTTGTCCCATTTTATATCCATGTGAAATCCGAGGTCTATGTCCCGGGAGCCGGAATAGTTTCGACCCCTGGCTTTTTTGAAGTTACTGTTTACATGAAGATAGACTGCCCAGCCGCCAAGCAAAACAATGTCCGGGTACGTCCGGATTATTTTTTTCAGGTATCTTTCTGATATTCCGGTTTCGTATCTTTCATAGTGCATTCTTTTCTACCTTTTTTATGAGCATTTCTGCTGCTTCTTTACAGACGCTGCCTTCTTCCAGAAGGTCGAGTATCAGCTGGGGCAATGATACGGTGGTTAAGCCCTGCTTTTTTGATGTGTTGTAGAGTACGTGATTGTCGGTTATCAATATGCGGACGTTTCCTTTTCCTACAAGGCCGTTTTTTGAGAGTATCCTGTGCCATTCGCCAATGTCTTTTTCTTTTATGTAGAAGTCTGTCCTTGAGGGGAAGAGGTAATTCTGTATGAGATTTTCTGCATGGTATGTGGTGAGGGCGTATTCCAGTTTTGCTTTTTTGAGTATGATTTCGGGGTTCTGGATCATGTATTCTCTTTTTTTCGGCTTTGTGCGGATGGCTTTCCAGAAGCTGAGAAGTCTTTTGAAGCTTGTGACTTTTGTGCCTTCTATGAGGTTCTCTTTTTCGAGCTTTTTCAGGAATTCGTGTGTCCAGGCGTAGGATGATTGCGACTGTTTTGATATCGCGTACATGGTTATGCCTTCGGGGTTGTTTAACAGGACGCGGATGATTCTTTCCTGTATGATGCCTCTTTTTGCCAT
>CBDUVR010000006.1:0-16930 GCA_965370705.1 uncultured archaeon
GATTTTGTCGAGGAGGAGGTCTGCCAGTTCTTTTTTGTGCGCTTTTTTTGTTTCGGTCACTTTGCCTTGTTTGGTGATTATTGTTATCCTGTTTTCATCAGTTGCGAAGCCGCAGCCAGCTAATGAGACGTCGTTTGCTACTATTATGTCTGCGTGCGCTTTTTTTAGTTTATCTTCTGCTCTTTTTATCAGGGTTTCTTTTGAGACCGAGTATTCTGCTTTGAATCCTACGAGGAAGATGTCTTTTTTCAGGGCTCTTATCCTGTCGAGGATTTTTATTGTGGGTTTCAGGGAGAGGGTTAGGTTTTTGTCTGTTGGTTGTTTTTGTTTTGATTGATCGAATGTGAAGTCTGAGACTGATGCTGTGTGGATTAGGATGTCTGTGTCTTTGAGGCTGGATTTTACTGCGCCGTACATGTCTTTTGTTGTTTTTACCTGAATTGTTTTGTAGTTCTCTTCTTCTATGTCTTTGTTGGCGATTATCAGTGTTACCTGTGCGCCGCGCTCTTGTGCTGCCTGTGCAAGGCAGATGCCTGTTTTTCCTGAGCCGGGGTTTGTGATGATTCTTACGGGGTCAATGTATTCTATTGTGGGGCCTGCTGTGATTAGTATTTTCTTGTTTTTGAGGTCTTTTTTTTTGAAGGTGCTGATGATTGCTTTTGCGATGTATGATGTCGGTTTCAGGCGGGCTTTGTTTTCTTTTATGTCCGGCTCTATGAATGTTATGCCTTGTTTTTCCAGGGTTTCTATGTTTTTTTTGATTATCGGGTTTGTGTACATTGATTCGTGCATGGCGGGGACGATTATGAGGGGGATTTTTGAGCCGAGAGCGGTTGCTGCGAAGGTCGTGACTGTTGTGTCATCGATGCCGTTTGCTATTTTTGAGATTGTGTTGGATGTTGCGGGGGCGATTACCAGAAGGTCTGCTTTTTTGTCGTGTCTGCCGCAGTATTGCACGTGTTCTATTTTTCCTGTGAGTCCTGTTATGCATGGGTTTCCTGTTGCCCATTCCATGAGGTTCGGGTGGATTATTTTTTTTGCGCTTCTGGTCATCACCGGGATTACTTCTGCGCCTTTTCTCATGAGGGTGCGCGCAAGTTCCGGGGATTTTACTGCGGCGACTGAGCCTGTGATGCACAGGACTATTGTTTTTTTGGCGAGTTCGCTGCTCTCTTGGGCTATTATTGATTTTGAGGTGTGGTTTTCCATTGTTTATACTTACTGTTCGGGTATCTTTTAAAATATTGCGGGGCAATTATCTGTATGCTGCGTAGATTGTACGGGGAGGAATTTCCGGGGTTGGAGCGAAATATAGAGAGCAGCCAGAGTGATGCTTTTTTTGGAGTGCGGCTGTTAAGAAAAGTATATAAAACTAACTGGTTAATGGTGTTGTAATCGGAGCGGGACGGTAGCTCAGCTGGAAGAGCGCTAGACTGAAGATCTAGTTGTCGCGTGTTCAAGTCACGCCCGTCCCATTTTTTTTGTAAAGAAGTGACTTTTTATGCGAAAACTTATTTTGTTTGATTTTGACGGGGTGCTTGTGAGGTCTAATCACTGCCATCTGCGCAATATGAGGGATACGTTTGATGAGCAGGGTGTTGCGCTTGATGTGAGTGATGCTGAGATAATGAAGCATTTTGGCAAGCATTATAAGATTATCATTCATGAGCTTCTGGATGAGGGGCAGAGGACACCTGAAGTCAAGAAGAAGCTTGGGGAGAGGCTTAGAGAGGGGTTTGAGGATGAGGGGTTTCTGGAGTCATGTGAGAAGATAGACGGGCTTTTGGAATTTCTTGCCGGGTTAAAAGAGAAGGGTTATGAGCTTGGGATTGCTTCGGGGAACAGTCATTATGTTTTGGAGAGGTGGGTGTCTGGCCTCGGGATCAGGAAGTATTTCAGGCTGCTGATTGGTGTGGATGATGTGAAAGAAGGGAAGCCTCATCCTGAGATGATTTTGAAGGCTTCCCGGTATTTTAAGGTGCCTGCTGGTGAGATTGTCTATGTGGGGGATGCGAGGAATGATGTTTTGATGGCGAAGAGCGCAGGGTCTGTGTGCGCTGTTGTTTTGAGCGGGGTTCTTTCTAGGAAGGATGCAGAGGGACTTTGTGTGGATATGATTGCTGATGATGTGACTAAGCTTGATTTGTGATTTATAAAGGGTAGAGACCAATAGGTATTTAAAGCATGTGCGTTTGATTGTATCTGTTATTATTATTGTGTGGTATTATGGCTAAGAAAAGTGAGGAGAAAGCGGATGATGTCTCTTTGGGGCAGAAGAAGGTGCCGATGGCTGTCGGGGATTTTGTTGAGAGCAAGGTGGTTGTCTGGGATAAGGGGCAGGCAGAGTCTGTGTATGCTGAGAAGTTTTTTGGCAAGTGGGTTGAGATTGAGGATGTTTCATCCCTGCAGCTTAGTCTTGAGGAGGCAATGCTTCTTTTTGAGCGCGGGTTTCTCGAGGTCAGGGTGAAGGGCAAGAAGATTGATGTCAAGTTGTTTTATAATATGTGTGCGAAGGTGGATACGGAGTTTGCGCAGAAGTATACTGTTTATCGGGATCTTCGAGGCAGGGGGTTCATTGTGAAGTCAGGGTTCAAGTTCGGTACGCATTTTCGGGTGTATGACAGGGGTGTAAATCCTTACAAGGAGGGTGCGAAAGAGGCGAAGGATCATACGAAATATAATGTTCATGCGGTTCCTGAAAATCATACTATGAGTTACCAGGAATGGTCGAGGTATGTGAGGCTTAGCCAGAATATTCGGGCGCGTGCGCTTCTTGCTGTGGTTGATGAAGAGAATGATGTGACTTATTATAATATCAAGAGGATGCGGCCTTAGTGTCGCGTTGTTTTTTTGGTTTTTTGTTGAGGTATAGGATATAGTGTTTTTGTTCTTGTATTTCCTGTATTTTGTGGTATTCCCTCTTTGTCCCCATTTGTGTATTGGGTTAGTCCGTCCTCTACCCCCCCACCCGCCCACTTGTGTGTCTGTTGTTGGTGTTGGGGTTTCTTTTTGTTTCTTCTTTTCTTGTTATCATTTTTGGTTTCTTTTTGCTCTTGTGGTTTGCCTTGTTTTTGTCTTTTTTCTTTTGCTTTTTTTAGTAAGATATAAATTTGTGCGTCTGCCTGTTAATGTTATGGGGAAGAAGGAATGGGCTGTGATTAATGTGTCGGGCAGGGACAGGCCCGGGATTATTTCGGATGTTTCAGGGGCGCTTGCGCGCAGTAATATTAATATCATTGATATCGGGCATAGTGTGATACACAAAATGTTTGCTATGTTTATGGTTGTTGATCTTGCAGGAAGTGGTGTGTCGTATCATGAGCTTGAGAGTGAACTGTATCGTCTAAAGGAAGAGCTTTCTCTTAATGTTGAGTTGAATAAGCTTGTGAATGGGTTGGAGGCAGAATGCGTGGGCTCTTCTCAGAAGAATAATTATGTTCTGTCGATTCTTGCGAAAGACAGGGTGGGTATTGTCTATGATGTTGCTAAGTGCCTGTCTGAAGAGGATCTGAATGTTTTGAAGATGGAGCTTGTTGCGCGTGACAAGTTGATTACTATTGAGATGCTGGTTGATATTGGCAGGAAGAGTGCGAAAGATGTAAGAGGCATCCTGAAGAATAAGGGGGATTTACTGGGGATTGATGTTATATTCCAGAGAGAGGATGTGTTTAAGCGTGAGAAAAGGCTTGTGGTTTTTGATATGGATTCTACTATTGTTGATGCTGAGATTATTGATGAGGTCGCAAAGAGGGCGGGTATAGGGAGTGAGGTGAAGGCGCTTACTGAACAGGCGATGAATGGTGAGATTGATTTTAAGGAGTCCTTAAGGAGGAGAGTCGGACTTCTTTCAGGGCTTCCTGAGTCGGTTCTTCGGGAGGTATATGATGGCCTGAGGCTTACGCCGGGGGCGGAGGAGCTTGTGAGAGCGCTCAGGGGCCAGGGCTACAAGACTGCGCTCGTGAGCGGCGGGTTCACGTATTTTACGGATAAGCTTAATGAGATGCTTCATTTTGATCATGTGTATGCCAACAAGCTTGTCATAAGGGATTGTAAGGTGACCGGAGAGGTTGAGGGGGATATTATTGATGCAGAAAGAAAAGGGGAAATTGTTGATGAGTTGAGGATGAAGTATGGTCTGGTGCGTGAGCAGGTGGCGGCTGTCGGCGATGGTGCGAATGACAGGATGATGCTTGAGGGTGCGGGCCTGAGTATTGCGTTTAATGCCAGAAGTGCGCTGAGGAAGGTGTCTTCAGGTGATATTTCAAAAGAGAATATTGTTGGATTGCTGGATGTTCTTGGAATAAAAGAATAAAGGGGTTAGTTGTAGTGGGTTATCTCTTCTCTTTTGATTTCGTCTGCATTTTGAGGACAGTCGTATGGGATTATTCTTACTCTTGATATGTTGGGGATTATGGCACTGTCGATTGTCAAGACTACAGGCATTTTGTCTCCTGCGCTGATGGTTCCTGTAAAATTCTCGGGGCTTGTATAGGTGAGGCGGCTCATGTTCATGGCAGTGATTGTTATTTGCTTTATATTAACGTCGCGAGTGCCTGTGTTGCTTATATCAAAGACCAGTTTGCTGCTGCCTGATGCATTGAAGGTCGGGTCCTCTGCATTAAATGTTGCATAAATACACCCCGCATCGGCACTCTCAGTAGCAGTGTCTGCTTGTGTATGTACGATTTCCTGAAGCCAGGTTGATAGGAACCCGCCGATTGCCAGAGTGAAAGCTATTAAAAGCACTACAGCAATCAATGGAGATAATCCCTTGCGATACATAAGTATTCATATTCTCTGAGGAATAAGTTGCTATTGTGTTTTATTCTATGCATTGGCCAGCCGGGTTTCCGGGCTATCTACCCACGCGAATGAGTTCCAGCCACCCTGCGGTTGTGTAATTGAATCAAATACCGGATCGCATTCAGTAATGAACTTTATTTTAGTAAGGGTAGAGCTGCTGGCAGAGAATGCATCACTTAGATTTATATAAACTTCAAGGTATTCGTTCTTGTCAATACTTGTAAGAGTGAGATCACTTGAGTTTAGTTTGATTGGCAGTTGTTTCTCATTGTCTACCCAAGTCTCAACTTTGGTGAGTGTAATAGCGTCAACGCCTGTATTTGAGACAAAGCTATAAAATACTTTGTTGCTTTCGTCCCATTTTGCATAATCCCTGTCAACTTCAATGTTTGAGTATGCGCATGTTATCTTTTCGTCAAATGCCTCGCTGCGTTCCTTGTGTTCCTGTGTGAAACCGGCGATCCACGCGGTTAGAATCGCGGCGACTGCCATTGTAAAGGCGATCAGGAGGACTGCTGCAATGAGCGGGCTTACACCTTTTTTTTTCAAATATTTCATGCTTTTCTACTCCCTGAATATTTTAGCGGAATAATATCATAAATATTGGGCTAATCTAGTATATATATCTTTCCTATGATATTCCTGAGCATTCAATGCTGAGATGCTGCTACTGTTGTTGTTTAGAGACCCAGTGTCTCGACAATGCCATGCGCGAGTGTCAGGGACACGTAGCCTATCAATGCCAGAATTATCGCGTGTTTTGCGCCTGCGCTCAGACGCCCCTCTGAGAGCTTTCCGATTACAAGTCCTGCGAAAAATCCCTGTATTATTGCAAGATGTGTGAACATCTCTCCATATTTATCTAACATATCCTTGGTAACCGTGGGTCCCCTTAAAATCATTTCGCTGTCTGAATCCGTGCCCATGTCGAAGCCCTTCAGCAGGAATTCTCTTATACCAATCATCACTACAATGAAAACAAAAAATATAATATATCCTGTCATCATCTGGCCTGATATCATCATTGAGCGTTCCCGGCGGATTTTTTCAATTTCAATGAGGGATCCGCTTACGGACTTCAGGACGTCTGCAATGTTTCCGCCGGACCTGTGGCATTCTATTATCGTGGATACGGATCTGGTAATTACGGGACTGTCCAGGGAAGAAGCAAAGTTTTCCAGGGCACTTTCGAAATTAATGCCCCATGTCATTTGAGCGACCAGTCTCTTCACATGCGGTGTCAGGATACCGTAGCTGCTTTGTGAAGCATAGCTGATTGCGAGCGGGAGTGACATACCGCCGTTCAGGCCTTCAACGATTGTCCTTAGGAAGTCTGGGTATGCTTCTTCAAAAGCCTGCACCTGCTTGTATCTTTTGTAGTATACCATCGTGATAGGCAGGCATATGACTCCTACAGCGATAATGTTGATGACTGTGAACAGAAAATCGTTCTCTACCGGCAGGTCGCTTTTTCCCCCTATGAATAATACGTTAATCAGGACCAGAATGATTCCTGATAACACAGACAGGATTACAGTGACCGGCTCTTTATTTTCCCTGTATATATTTTTGAGTGTCATGATACATCAAATTTCAGGTTGTGTGTAAGTAATGAATATTAAAAATGCAAGATTTAGTACGGGTATGATAACATATATCCCGATGGTCATGAAGAAGATGATTGAGATTCCTCCGAGTCCCTGTCCAGGTACAATGCTCATGACGGAGAGGATGGATACTAAAAATAGTGGCGCTGCTATCAGGATAGCAGTATAGATGTCTGCGTAGGTGGATAATGAATGGATATATTTTTTTCTTGAGAGCTTATAGTTAAATAATGCCAACTGGGCCATTTCGTTCAGGTAGTCCCTGAGGTTGCCGCCGCTTTCGATAACTGATAGTATTCCATAAAGCAAATCTTTGAGATCCCTTGAGGGTGTCCGCTGTGCGACATATTTTATGGATTGTGTGATGTCTTCCCCAAATGCATTTACTCTGCGCACTATGTTCTTTGCTTCGTTTGATATGTCCCCATATTCTTTGAACTCAGCCAGCATTTCAAAGCACTTTACTGGCGGGACTCCTGCAGAGGCGATGGCAGCCATATGGTTGATGGCGAAGGGCAGGTTAGTGTTGATGTTTAGTGTTTTTTGATGAACTCTCTGGAAGGGGTACATGTAAAATATGGAAAATACTATTAAGAAGGATACGGCGGGTACAAAGAGGAGGCTCATAGCAAGAGCAACCGGATTCATTCTGATGAGTATGCTCTCGTAAACTATGACCGCGATCGAGGCTGCTGCTGCAAGAAAGGATGAGGATAGAGATAGTGTGAGGTATGTGTTCGGTAGTATATTGATATCCGAGAGTTCCAGAGCATTTTTGAGTGGCTCGAAATATGCAGTCATTTTTTTGCTGAGACCTGTAAATAGTGCATTTGAAAATGCTTTATAACCGCTTATGTGCTTCATGTTCAATACTGAATCTATGAGTGAAAGCGTTTTGGAACTCAGGGTGGATAATAGCGTAGAATTGCTTTTTTTTTCATCCAGCAACCCTTTTGAGTGCAGAAACGATTTTAACTCAGATACTGAAGGGTCATATTCGTGATGGTTCTTTTTTTTTTTAGCATTGTTATCACTTACAACTCTTTTAGAGTTTTATCAGGGACTCTTCCCGTGGATAGATTACGATACCCTCTTTTGAGATTTTAAATGGATGTATTTTTCTTGAGTGGGTGGATCCTCTCATTTTCCATACCAGTATTGATCTGGAATATTCTGAGCTTACCTGCGTGTAATATAATATGATGATTCCATCAGAGACGAACTCCTCAACGCCGAATCTGCTTATCATTTTGCTATTTTCGGATGGCGTTTCTGAGATAAGAAAGGCAGTGCAATTATTGTCCCTCAATATCGATTGTATCTCGACAAGTGTCCGGCGTATGTCTTTTGCATCCTGTATGTAGAGATTTATTGCTGTTATGGAATCGATGACCACTCTTGTTGCGCCTGTTTCTTTGATGTTCATGGACAAGAGGTCTGTCAGGTTTTCGAATCTGTAAGGATCGTATTTGATGATACGGATACTATTGTTGTCCAGATACTTTGGCAGGTCCATGCCAAATTCTGATATGTTTCTGATAATCGCTTTCTCGCTCTCTTCAAATGAGATATAGAGACCTTTTTCGCCTTTGATTGCGCCTTTGCAGAGAAACTCCAGGGAGAATATGGTTTTGCCTGAACCTGCCGGGCCTGCTATCAGGACATCGTTTCCCTTTGGGATACCTCCGTCAAGAATTTCATCAAGACCTGATATCTCTGTCTTAATTTTTTCTATCAAATCAATCACACGTTTTATATTCTAAGATGGTTATATGGTAAATCTTCATATATATAAGTTTCTAAATATATAGTGTGATTTTATGGAACTGTTGATGTGCTCTTATGTAGTGGCTGGTTTGGCATCATTATATTTATTTAACAGGTTCCTTAATTGCTTCTTTGAGGATAGGGATATTCCTGACTTTTGGAAGTTCTTCTTTTGGGGTGTGTCAATATACTGGGTGTCGGATGCTGTTCTGCCGTTTGTGGACTTTTATCTGAATATAGAGTCGTTTGATATTTTTTATGCGATAATCCAGCCTATTGGTCCGGCATTGGCGTTCTATGCTGTCTACAAAATCGAGGAGGAAGCAAGGAATGTATGATGTACTTTTCATGAGCAGTCTGGTTACAGGGACCTTGTTTGTGCTGGTCGCATGGTGTATATATAAATATTCTTCTTTTTTCCCTGAGATTGAGAGGTACTGGGCTATGATTTCTGTAGGGTTCCTGATTTTTGCAGCAGGTGAATTTATGGAAGCATTGACAAATGTTGGTATGAGCGGGGCGTATCCCCTGGTTGTTTCAATACTGGGGTCGGGTTTGCTGTTGGGCGGTTTTTACTGGCTTTATTGTTCGCACAAGGTGTGAGGCCGTATTTTGGAAAGATGGTGGTTATAATGGAAGAAGCTTGGAAAAAAACAGTTGATTATGAACTTGATATGTTCTTTAAAGATAAGAAGTCACGCGGCGATATTTCAAAGCGATTGATGGTCTATTCATTGGAATGGCTGAGTGTTGGTTATTTTTCAGCGCTTTATATGGCGGGCAAGAAATTTGCCAAGAATTCTTTGTCTGAGAAGTGCAGTTCTGATGAGGTCGAGGCGGCAAATCGCTTTTTAGAGGATTTTTTTCGTGATTCCGGTATTGGAAAACTAAAGCTGATCGGCGGGTCGGATACCAGATATGTTTACAGGCTGGAGGGTTGCAGCACCTGCAGTAATATGCGCTCTTTGGACAGGCAGATATGCTACTTTGAGGCAGGAATAATCGCGGGGTTTCTTGAATCGAAACTTAAGAAGAGAGTGGTTGTGAGGGAGACTCTTTGCGGTGGATTGGGAGATGATTACTGCGAGTTTGTGGCGCGGGTTTGTTAGAACAATTATGGTGTGTTTATGCGCGAACTGTCAGGAATTAAGGATTTTGATAAGTTAATCGAAGGGGGGTTTCCAGCAAATTCAGCTATTTTGTTGATTGGTCCGCCGGGTGTCGGGAAGACCATCTTCTGCGAACAGATGTTAAATAAGGGAATTGAGCTGGGGGAGGAGTGTGTATTTGTTACTTTTGATACGCATCCTGAAACGATCAAGCGATCAATGAAGCGTTTCGGATGGCGTAGTGATGCAGACCTGACTTTTCTTGATTGCTTTTCGTGGAGGATAGGAAGCGGATGCAATTCCGTGTACGCAGTGGACGGTTTGTCTGACCTGAATCAGCTTAATATGGTTTTTACGGATTTGCTGCGTGATCTGGGCAAGGAGAGCAAACGTTTAGTTGCAGATTCTATATCAACGCTGTTTTTGTATTCAGATCCGAGAATGGTGCCTCTTTTTTTGCAGGATTTTATTGCAAAGTCAAACTCTAATGGCTCAATAGTGTTTCTTACGCTTGAGGAGGGGGTACATGATGATAAAGTTGTTTCAACCCTGAATTATCTTACGGATGGATTAATCGAGATGAAGTTTGAGGAAGACAAGAGATATTTGAGGGTATCGAAGATGAGGGATACGAGACATAAGAGAGTCTGGGTGGAATATGAGATAACTCAGGAGGGTATAGTACTGAAACTCTGAGTAGTGATTATATCCTCTTTTGCGTTCTCCTGTGGAATGTCTTTTTTGACCTCTGTCATTATACTGTCTTTATTTTTGTAGTACTTTGAGATGTAGAGGGAAACCTCTGTGAAGTTGCTTATTTTTTTTCGCTGCAGCCATTCAAGTACGAGTCTCCTGTCTTCTATTTCTCTTGTAATCTCGTTTAGGGGAATACCGTAGTCGGCACTTATTTTTTCAAGGACATAGCTTTTGTGCTTCTCGTGCCTGTCGTCTCCTGGGCTCCATTGGAAGCTTTTGATAAGTCGCGCCCTTCCAGATGAGGAATCGATGCTTTCGATTTCACAGACACTCTTTAGTCTCCTGGAGCTTTTCCCGAATTGTACGGCGCGGCTTACAACAAATACAACGTCTAAAGTTTCCAGGAGGCTTGGCGATAAATTTATTGGGCGGGTCTGCATCCTCTTAATGATGTCGTCTACAGAGCCTCCATGGATTGTTCCAAATGAGGGGTGGCCTGATGCCATGCCCTGGAAAAGGACAGAGGCTTCAACGCCTCTTACTTCGCCGACAATTACGTAATCCGGGTTTTGCCTGAATGATTCTTTGAGCAGGCTGAACATGGTGACTTCTCCGTATTTTTCTCCTTTTATGTTAGTGGTGCCAAACGAGATTCTTGATACGCAAGGTATCCAGTTTTCGTGCGGGAGGTTCAGTTCCTGCGTGTCTTCAATCGAGATGATTTTGTCTTCCGGCGGTATGAATGAAACGATGGCGTTCAGGAATGAGGTCTTTCCTGCTCCGGTCCCTCCACAAATCAATATGTTTGATTTGTGCTCTATGATGTACCAGATGTATGCGAATTCTTCAGATGTTGCTGTTTTCAGCCGCATGAGGTCTATTATGCTGTAAGGTATCTTTCTGAATTTCCTGATTGAGAATGTAGGGCCTCTTGTGGTTACATCAGAGGCTAGTGTTGCGTTAACTCTTGAACCGTCGGGTAAAGTGCCGTCCAGTATCGGTTCAGCATAAGAAATGTATTTTCCGCACCTTTCGGCGAGCTTAGTGACAAATTCCTGCAGACCTTCTTTCTTATTAAAGCTGATATTTGTTTTGATATTGCCGTATTTTTTGTGAGTGACGTAAAGGGATACATTTATTCCGTCGCAGCCAACATCCTCGATATAGGAATCGTGCATCAAGGGCTCAAGCTCGTTAAGGCCCACAAAATTGATGTAGATGTAGTACATCAGCCTTGTATACTGGCCAGGCTTTAATATTGTGCCGTATTCTTTAATGATGTCGTTTGTTTTTCCCTGAATGTAGCTTAGCAGGGAGTCTCTTTCTTTTAGGATGTTGATGTTCATCTCAAGTGTTTTTGTCAGTCCTTTGGTTATTATGCTTAGTAATTCTTTTTCTTCTTCGTTAAGTTCTGGCTGGTTCACCTTGTAGATTAGTGACTGTTCTTCCACATCCCATGATATCCGGGCGTATGCAAACGGGGGTACCAGGGGATAAGTGATGTTTGTGTTCTGTATGCCTTTTAGTTCAGGAAGGACCAGGATTTTTTTGCTGTCACTGATTTTGAAGCGTGCGACTTCTTCTTCAATCATCTTTTTGTGCTGTTCTGATTCTTCATATCTTCTTCTCAGGAGCCCTCTTAGTTGCGTGATATCACCTCTGGTCTGTTCTTGAGACTAATTAGTTCTAGTAGTTCTTATATTTTTCCTGTGTCTGTTAAAAAATCATATCATTTTCTTGTTCTTTTTTTCTTTGTTACTTTGTGCCCTGTTTCGTCTCTTTTTTGCACTATGGACCTGTGTCTTGCACATGCAGGGCATGCGTATACTTTTTCCTGGTTGAAAGAGGTTGATGAGCGGTCCAGCTCTTTTCTCAGGAACGGGTCAGTTATCCTGAATCCCCGGTATGTCGTGAATGTCTTGTATCGCGGGACTGTGCGTCCGCAGAATCCACATACTACTGTCGGCTGGTGGCCCCTGCCTCTGGCAGAGTGCCATCCTCTTTTGTAAGGTGCTTTTCCTTCTGGCATTTATATCAACTCCTGATTAAGGTTGTTTTATTTTTTTGAGAATAGGCGGGGGTTAAAGAATTAGTTATTTTTACCACCCGCTGTTTCTGTTGTTGTTTTTCGGGTGACTGCTGCTGCCATATTCTCACGTTTTTTGCTTTATGTTTAAGAAGTGTTGTGGTTTATATTGGGGATTAAGTTTAAAAAAGGTTGTGTTTGGTTACTTAAATATTTCGCCGGTTTCTTTTGACCAGAGGAGGAGGTCCAGTTCGGCTATGGGGATTCCGGTGTTTTTGGAGAAGTTCTGCATTTTTTGCTCTGTTTCAAGATATTTTGATTTTGAGAGTGTGTTCGGGATGGTTTCTATGGCGCCGCAGTTGTTGAGGTTTTTTAGTATGTGCCTGTCTAGTATTGCCATGCCAAAGCCCAGCCCGATGTTTCTCAGGAAGTGGCTGGATTCTTTGTAGCCCAGTCCGGATACGTTTTTGACCAGCCATTCTCTTAGTTCATATGGGTTTTTGTAGGATGTCAGCTTTTTTTTGATTTGGATGCAGTTGTTTTTTGTGAACTGGTTTCTTGCGGCGATTATCCGCGCGGATTTTGTGTTGTGGAAGCGCACGCCTCTTAGTTGTTTTGCGATTTCGGCTGCGCTGCCGTTTAGCAGGAGGCCTGTTTCTGTGAGGCGCCGGACTGCTTTGTCGCATGTTTTTGCGTTTGACTGTGGGGTGAGGAGGCAGAAGACCAGTTCTGAGAATATTTGCTCGTCCGGGGAATTTCTCATTTTGTTTTTGAATTCTTTTAGCCGACTCTTTATGGCGGTTTTCTTTTGTTCGTATGAATCCAAAAGTGCATTCATAGAGTCTTTTTCTTTGGTCATCTTATCCGCTATGCTTCTTCTATCTTTATGCATGAGACAGGGCAGCTTTCTTTTGCTTCTTCGTTGCAGCCTAGCTCGTCTACTTCCGGGTTTTTTACTTTTGCTTTGCTGTCGTCTGTCATCTCGTAGTTTTCTGCGCAGAGGGCGGCGCATGTTCCGCAGCCTATGCATTCATCTTCGTTTATTGTAATTTTGTATTTTGCCATTTTAGCACCTCTGTTTTTTGTTGTAGTATAGAATCAAATGTAATGTGTATTTTCCCCCGTTTGTGCGTTTGTGATGCCCATTAACCTTCTAAAAGGTTGATCATTAGGTGCGTTTCGCTGCGCTCAAGCGCACAATGGGCTGTTTATTGTTTTGCCTTTGTTCGACCCCCCCGCCCACCCCTCTTCTTGTTATGTTGTAATTGTGCTGCAGATGGTGCTGTTGTTGTTGATTTATATGCCGCGGATTTCGCAGGTTTTGAAGTATTTTGATGCTGTTTCTTTGAATTCTTCCAGTTTTTTTGGGGTATAGGCCTGAGTGTTTGCAAGTGTCATGTTGAGCATTGCTGTATTGTTTCGAAACTGCTGCAGTACATAGCGTCTTGAGCCTTTGAGCCATTTGCAGATTTTGGTTAAATCGTCTTTTTTAAAGTATGGCGGGACGACTGTTGTCCGGAATTCGTAGTCTATAGGGCTGTTTCTGATAATTTCTACGCTTTTTTTAATATTTTCTTTGTTGACTTTTACTTTTGCGACATTGTCGTAGTCGTCGTAGTGGGCTTTGATGTCCATTGCAATGTAGTCTACTAATCCTTTTTTTGTTAGTGTTTCGAGGATGCCGGGATTTGTGCCGTTGGTGTCGAGTTTTACGAGAAATCCGCGATCTTTTATATTTTTTATGAATTTTTCCAGTCCCTTGTGCAGTGTGGGTTCCCCGCCTGTCAGGCAGACGCCGTCAAGCCATTTTTTTCTCTTCTCGAGGTATTCGATAATTGTGTCCGGGTCGATTGGATCATTCTTGTCCTTGTCCAGGACGAGTTCCGGGTTGTGGCAGAACGGGCAGCGGAAGTTGCATCTGTTGAAGAATATGGTCGAGACGATTTTCCCGGGATAGTCGATGAGTGATGTGTTGAATATTCCCCGGATATCTACGTCGGTCATTTGCTGAGCACCCCACGGATTTCACTGATGTCCGGCACCGTGCTTCGCCATCCTGTTTTTTCTCTGCCGTCGTCTTCAGTGATGATTATGGATGGTGTTGACATTATCCCGTGGAATGATGATTCTGTAAGCCCGTCTATGGTGGATATGTTGTGGTACTCGACGTCGTGCCCATCAGTTTCCAAAAGTTTGCCTATGTCTTTTGCCTGCGGGCAGTTTGGGCAGTTATCTTTTACAAATATTTTTACTTTCATTATATCCCCCGTTATACCTTATAATTTCCTTTTTGCCGGTCTTTGAATTCTGCTTTTTTGCTTTTGTTCCAGTTGTCTATCTTGGAATAGTAGCCGACAACTCTGCTCATGCCGTAGACGTTGGTGCTTCCGCAGTGCGGGCATCGCGGTACGTTTGTTTCATCAATCTCTTTTTCACTCTCACTCATACTACAATCGCCTCCTGTTTTTTTGGTGTATCAAGTTCCTGTGGTTTTTGTTCTCTTGTGTATCCTCTGGATACTTTGTGACAATCATTGCATACTGTGAATTCAGGTGATATGACGATTTGTGCGCTTTGTGTGTTGTCCCATGTTTTTTTGATTAAGGATAGTATGCTGTCTGTGTCCGGCTTTTGTTCGCCTACAAATACGTGAGTTATTGCACCTGATTCTATTAGTGTGTTGAACTTTGACTGCATCTCGATTCTTTCTGTGATGTCTACTGGTGCATCCGGTGCAAGATGTATGCTGTTTGTGTAGTATACTTCCCCTTTCTTCTTGTTGCCCCGCACGTAGTCTTTGCTTTCAGGGTATTCTTTCATGTCGACTTTTGCGAGCCTTAATGAAGCGCTTTCTGCCGGGGTCTCTTCAAGTGTGAATTTCAGGCTGTGCTCTTTTTCAAATTCTTTGCATTTGAGGTTCATTGCAGAAATTATTTTCAGGCCTGTCTTGTAAGCGCTCTCAGATTCATGGAGTTCCTGGTCTATTAGGTATTTTACGCATTCGTTTAGGCCGATGATGCCGATGATGTAGGTTGATGTCTCGAGGTCGATGTATGGCCTGCCGTCTGGTGCAATCTGGCCTACCTGCCATAATGGTGCTCCTGGGGTGCTCATCAGTTTCTGTATGAATTTCTTTTTCTCAAGGTGCGCTTTTACAGCGAGTTTCATTGTCTTGTATATTTCTGTTATTGTGCCTTCTATGTTGCCTTTTCCTGCCCTGTAGGCGGTCTGCGGCAGGTTTATGCTTACGTTCTGGAATCCGCAGTATCTCATGCTTTCAGGGTGCTTGATTACATAGTCGTCGACTACTTTTGTCCTTAGGCGGCAGCACATGGATAGGGTTATCTCATCCCTGTCGAAGACAAAATAGGGGGAGCCGTTTTCAGATGCTACCAGGCATGCGTGCTTAAGGAGTTCAAGCTGCCTGGGGTCGCTGAAGGATGTTTTGTCTATGTGCAGGTCGCATTTCGGGAATGGAAAGGGTTTGCCGTCACTGTCACCTTCCCGCCAGACGTCAAGGAGCACTTTTGCGAATTTCTGGGCTTCCTCTTCGTAGTCAGCGTATACTTTGCCGGTGTATTTCCCGCTGGGGCCGATGGCGGGGACGTTTTTGAGGTAGGATGGTATGCTCATGTGTATGTTGAAGTCTATGAATAGTGTTTGTCCGCCGCGTGAGAATGCGTTCTGGCTGCATGAGAATATCAGGTATTGGGCTTCCTGTTTCATCCTCTCGTAGCTCATGCCTACAAGGTAAGGGGCATAGAATATGTTTACGTAGCTGATCCCGAGTGCTCCGGCATAGTATGCCTGCATGGAGGCGAGGAATGTGTTCAGGTGCCCTGTCAGGGTGCTTGCGTGCTTTGCGGGGGCTGAGGATGTTGAAAGGTTGACGAGCCGAAGACCGTATTTCTTGATGTATTCAAGGCTGTGGGCGCTGCAGTATACGCGGGTAGGGTAGCCCAGGTCGTGCAGGTGGATTGCGCCTTTCAGGTGCGCTGAGGCAATGTCTTCTGTGAATACCTCTTTTAAGGCGTATTGCTTGAGTGTGTTTTCTGCAATCGCAAGGTTTACGGCTTCGGGATTGTTGGCTGCGACGTTGCTGTTTTCGTTGCTTTTGTCGAATATCAGTTTTTTCAGGTTGTAGTACGGCATCCCGATGATTCCCTGCTTTTCGAGCTTTTTGTCATATCCCCTGACGAAGAGCTCGTTGTCGACAAGTTCGCGTATGAGACTTACTGAGATTGTTTTGATTCCTGATGAGAATACTTTCTTTTCGACAGCTTCGCCTATTTCTATGGCTTTATCGCGCGGGATTCTTGTTTCTCTTACGAGGGCGCTTACTATGCGCTCGCGGTCCCATTCGCCGATGTTTCCTTTTGTGGTTGTCGTTACCTGCAATAGTATGTCTGTTGAGTCTGTGTCGACGTTTTTCGGTTCCCCGACGACTTTGAGTTTTTGCAATACGCGTTCAAATGATTCGATGTCTTTGAATGACCTGTAGACTGATGCGAACCTGATGTATGCGACGTCGTCCAAGGCTTTCAGTTTCTTCATTACGCGGTTCCCGATTTTCCTGCTTTCTATTTCGCTCTCGTCCATGTGAAGCAGTTCGTTTTCAATCTCGTCGACAAGTTTTTCGATTGATTCCTGGCTGATTGACCTTTTCTGGCAGGATATTAGGACGCTTTTCAGTATCTTGTTCCTGTCGAATTCCTGCCTTGAGCCGTCTTTTTTGATAATCATCAGGGGACTGGTCTCAATGCGCTCGTATGTTGTGAATCTTTTGTTGCATGATGCGCATTCTCTTCTTCTCCGGTTGACTTCCAGATCCTCTGTGAATCTTTTGTCGAGAACCTTTGTTTCACTAGATGAACAATATGGACACTTCAAGCAAATCCCTCCTGGGTAATAACACACACCAC
>CBDUVR010000007.1:0-16839 GCA_965370705.1 uncultured archaeon
AAAAGAGCATCTCAAGCGGGTACAGAGGTGAAATCTCTCCCCAATATCTTTTGGGTTTTTGGGCCAATGGCAGGCATTATGCTTCCCCCAAGAAGGGAGATAGGCAAAGACAGCACAAGTGCAACATGAGCACAGCAAAAACCGCACCACAACCATGCGCACAGCACAAACAATCATAATCGCAAAAAAAGCCCAAAGAGAGATTTCACCTCCTGAACCAAATGCAAAACAAGAATAAGTGAAAAAAAAGAGGTGAAATATATGGGAATGCAAAAAATCGTATCGGTATTAGCAGTCTTTGCTATGATGCTTGCAATGAGCGGACTGGCATTTGCAGCTGTACCGGACAAACTATTGGTGTCCGAGCAACCTGAAACACTCGACGCTGACGGCGTATCATGCACAGACATAACAGTACAATTGGTAGCCGAATACGCTGACGGACATGAGGAGCCTGTAAAAATGTGCGGGATTGAGGTTCAATGTGAATCACAGAACCCAAACGTTCTGCAAGCAAGCACAGGCGGAGCAGTAGCCGTACAATGGACAGATGAATTCGGAAAAGCAAAAATGGAATTCTGTTCAACCGGCTCAGAAGAATACAATATAGGATCTGTACAGATTATATGCAGGTCAATACAACTTGAAGAAGATTCAAGTTCGGTCAGAGTAGAAAGACTGCGCGGAGATTTGATTGAAGCAACAATGTGTCCTCAGTCAGGATTTGATGATTTGAGCCCTGCAACGCAACAGATACTCATGTCTGGTCCTGAATTCGTTCTAGCTGACGCACTTGCAGACATCATAGCTGACGGTGAATCTCACGTGTACATAACCGGACAAGTCAAGGATGTAGACTGTTATGGTGACCGTGTACCTGTCAAGAAAGCAGGAACAATGAGATTCAAGTCACTTAACACAGCTGTTGTAAAGACATGCGAGCCTGCAGGAACAGTATATTACAATATGCAGGGACAAAAGATGACTGTCATAGACGATGGTGCTATCCTTGTTGAAACAGACAACGGCGTAGCATTGGCTGAGTTCTGCTCGACAGGAGATGGACAGGAAAACACTGGATTTTCTATGATTGTCATAGAAAGTGTTGACTACCTTAATATGCAACCAGATCAAATAAAGGTTACTGCAACAAGCCAGTATGGTACAACATACAAGGACGGTTATCTTGCAATGAGCGCAATGCCTAGCCAGATTCTGGCAGACGGCGAATCATGCCTGAAAGCATGCGCACAGACAAGGGACCAGGATTACAGGATAATAAAAAAAGCCAACTGGTTAGTATCATTTGAATCTGATGATACCAACATCGTGGAAGCATTATACCCAACAAGCCCAACAGATGCTGGTTTAACTACAGATGATACAGATGACGAAGGCATAGCTATTGCAAAATACTGCTCTGCTGGAACATTTGATGCCCTGAATGTCGGTGAAGCAGAAATAAGAGGTGCAATGATGTACATTGCTGAGTTAGGCAGTGTCACTGTTGAGACAAAGACATCACAAATCTGGCCGGTAGCTGTTGAGGCAACAGCAACAATGGATCTTGTCAACTGCGACGGTGTATCAACTGTTACTGTAACAGCACAGTTGCTTGACAGATGCAATTTAACTGTAGGCCTAGCGGGAAGACTTATTAACTTCCACTCAAGCGATATTGGCTTGCTTAAGAACCCTGATCCACAAGGACAGCAGGCAGTTATCACTGTTGCAACAGATGAATTCGGAAAGGCAAAAGCAACATTCATTACAACAGACTGCAAGAGTGTAGATGCAGGTGATGTAACAATTGATGTAAGCACAATGTCGCCTGATACAACAAGTCCTGCAATAGTGACTGTTGTAAAGCCAAAAGGATTTGTGCCTGACGGTGTTAATGTATATACAGACCAGAATGCACTTGTTACAAGCCATGCAAAGCCATATGTTATCGCAGCAGATGGCATGTCACCAATTGAGATGACAGCACAGGTTTGTGAATGGGAACCAGAGAGATGTGTCGGAACTTTTGGAAACGTATGGCATGTAGACTGCTCACATGCAAACTTAATAGACGATCCTCAGCTAAGGCAGGAAGTATGTCTGGTAGCTGGTTGTACATGGGATCCACAAGATGACGTATGTAGTGGTTTCTCAACTCTCCCTTGCAATGCATTTGATGGAAACGAAAATTGCTGTACAGGATTAGGATGTACATACGGATTCTGCAACCCTGTAAAAAGATGCGGAATGGAAATCCAGTTCGAGATTGAAGACACGCATGTGGTTGAGAACGTTCATGACAACGTATATGCAATCGAGGGAACTCATAACGGTGACGCTTACCCAAGCTACGTAAAGATGCTAACAGATGCTGAAGGTAAGGCAACAATCGTTTTGAGGTCAACCGGTGATGCGCCAGTAAACAAGAACATATGTACACTGATTAAAGTTACTGGCAAAGACGGTGTAATCTTCGATAAGAAAGCATTTGCAGAAGTATGTACAAAGGGCTATGCAGGAATGCATCCAAACGCACTATGGGTTTGGGCTGAGCCGGCATACATAACAGCAGACGGAAAATCGCACACAACTGTAAGAACTGCACTGTACTACTGTTATAACGAGGAAGAAATGCCAACAATCTCAAAGACACTGGACCAGCAGAATGACTACAACTATCTATTCGAGAACTGTAAGCCAGTAAAGAAGTCCGGCGTAACAGTCAAATTCGAGACACTGAACACAGACGCACTTGACGACGGAATGGGCGGATACAAAATATACGATATAACCGATGCATACGGTCAGGCGCACGCAACATTCCAGTCAAAAGGATTTGACAAGCAGCACATGGGACCCGCAGAAATCGAGGCATGGACAATCGGCTCTGGCGAGAATGTAATCCAGCTGAACACTTTGATTGTCGGTCTTGAAGAGAAGACATGGCCATGGTGCCCACCTATGGGTGACTGGTTCGATGTAGGTTCGCCTGAAGCAGAGGCAGACCAGGACCACGACCAGTACATAACTGATAACGAATTGATAGAGTACATCATGAACGTTTGGTTCCCTAGCGGACACTCAGACGACGATGATATGGCTCTTATAAGAGTTATTCAGGCATGGGAAACACAGCTGTAAATAAAATAAATTAATTTCAGGAGATTTGGGATGCGCTTGCGCATCTCAAACTCTTTTTTTTATTTTTTTATTGCTGTGCAAATGTATATCAAACAATTAAAAAACGCGCGCGACTATAACACAAAAACATCATAATTTTCATAATAACTACATATTCACCAACTAATCGCAGTAAATCACTGTTAGGATGAAACGGTAATAATTTAAAGATTCAGGAGATAAAACAACATAAATGATAACCCGGAGGAATGAGATCTATGAAAAAATCTACAGGCAAAGGAGGAAGCATGCTTGCAGCGCTGGCTGTATCAATGCTTCTGGCAATATCAATGTTTTCTTTTGTTTATGCGCAGGCAGTCCCTATCAGCATCGTGCGCTCTGCACCGCTGACAGTGCAGACAGGAAGCAATGCTGACATACAGCTTGCAGTAGACATAGACGAGGCAGACCCGCCTGCAATCTATATACTATATGAATACATTCCCCAGGAATTCGTAATAATAGACCAGGGTGGAGCGACCTTTGATTATCAAAACAGGCGCCTCAAATGGTACCGGTTCAGCATGTTCGGCTCCCCCATGGTAGACACTACTTTCACATACACAGTGACTGCATACGAATCAGGCACATACGGCCTTGGCGGCCATGCAATAACAACAGACCCTGACCCGTACAACACAACCGGCTCAAGCCATATCACATTTGAAGGCCAGGTAGACACAGACGGGGACGGCATACCTAATTCACAGGACAACTGCCCCCTAACATCCAACCCCGGGCAGGAAAACTTTGACGGCGACAGCGCAGGCGACGCATGCGACACAGACGACGACAACGACGGCGACCCGGACACATCAGACTGCGCACCCCTCAACCCGGCAGTCCACCACGGCGCAGTTGAAATCTGCGGAAACGGCATAGACGAGGACTGCAACGGGCAGGACCTTGAATGCGGGACAGATTCAGACGGCGACGGCATTGATGACCAGAATGACAACTGCCCAAGCGTCTACAACCCCGGGCAGGAAAACTTTGACGGCGACAGCGCAGGCAACGCATGCGATGCAGACGACGACAATGACAATGACCCAGATACAACAGACTGCGCACCCCTCAACCCGGCGATCAGCCACTACGCATCAGAGATATGCGGAAACGGCATAGACGAGGACTGCGACGGCCAGGACATGGCCTGCGACGGCCCGATCACAGCAACGAGGACACTGCCCCAGACAGCAGCCGCAGATGAATCATTTGATGTTAATATTTTTGTAAACGTAGATGAAGAGGACAAGCCAAGCATGTATACACTAAGAGAAGCTATCCCTGTTGGCGTCACACTAACTGACCTTGGCGGCGGGCAATATGATCCCACAGTAAGAGTGCTGAAATGGATGATAATAGAAAGCATCTATCACGGCACCTACGTTGAGGACAGGACATTCACATACTCTGCGATGTCAGGAGCTTCCGGAACATACCCATTCACAGGAACCGTGCAGGCAAACAGTGAATACTACGGCACCCAGGGAGGCCAGAGCATACTGATTACAGGTGAAGGGCAGACCTGCGCTGATAATGACGGCGACGGCTACGGCAGTCCTGCAAGTCCATACTGCACATACCCGCAGCTTGACTGCAATGACTATGATGCAGCAATATACCCGAATGCGCCTGAACTGTGCGACGGGAAAGACAACCAGTGCCTCGGAGACGCAGGCTACGGAGCAATTGACGAGGGATGCGATGTATGCATTGACAATGATCAGGACGGCTACGGCAACCCTGCAAGCAGCGCATGCACATACCCCGAGCTAGACTGCAATGACAATGATAACTCAATATACCCGGGCGCACCTGAAACATGCGGTGACGGCATAGACCAGGACTGCAGCGGGGCAGACATAGCATGCCCTGTAGAATATCCGATTGTAGTACGGAACGTACAGGTGCTTGACGGGGACGGGAACCCTGTTTCGCAGGTGGCTCCGGGGGCGCAGTATGTAGTGAATGCGACAAATGAGAATATAGTAGATACTCCGGTAGTGCCTATGCAGATAATCCTTGTAACGCATGACGATGTGCCTATCCAGATGGTGGCGATAACCGGCACCATACATGCAGGCGAGACATCTGACTTCAGCGGGATGTTCACGCTGCCTGAAACTTCATTGCCCGGCACATACACAGCCAAGGTATTCAGCTGGAACCACTGGGCATCACAGGATGGCTGGGAATCGTATTCAGATACTGCAACTGCTACGTTCAATGTTGCATGATGCCTAATCTGGTGTTCTGATGAAAAAACGTCTCTTAATCCTAATCATGCTCGGCATGAGCCTGCTTGCAGGTGCATCGTTTTCAGAGGGGCAGGACTGCCTAATGTCTGTGTATACTGACAGGCCATTTTACAGCCCTTCTGAGCGGGTGTATATATACGGGATGGTTAGTGAATCGTGCGAGAACGCAGTAAACGCTGATGTTGCGGTTGAGGTCATAGCTCCCAACAGGAACAAGGTATTTGTCGACCAGATAAGAACAGGCATGGGCGGGCAGTTCAGCACGTCGTTTGTGATGCCCGGGTCGATGGCTTTTGGCACATACACGATAGCTGCAAGCAACAGGGATACATCCGGCGCGGGAATGTTTGAGTTCGGGAGTTCGCCGGACAGTATTATTCTTAACACAGACAAAATCAGATACATAAAAGGCGAGACAGTGCACATCAGCGGCATCCTGATAAAAGAGGGCGCGCCTGCCGCAGAGGAGCAGGCTGCAATGATCGTGAAGGACAAGGCAGGGAATATCATATATGTGGCGCAAGTGACAACTGGTTCTTATGGCGGGTTCAGTGAGGCATTCAGGATAACGCCTCCAATGCAGACTGGCAAATACAGGGTATATGCGGCGCATGAGGATCTTGTCAGCGAGAGCGCGCTTTATGTCTATCCAAATGTTATTATCAATGAAGTGATGTTTTATCCCCCCGGCGACGGGGCAGGGGAAGAGTTCATTGAGTTCTATAATCCTTATGATGAGGATGCTGATATGAGCGGGTGGTATATCAAGAGCAGTACGGGTGCTGCGGTGGTGCTCGGGAGCGGGGATTCTTTGCTTGCAGGCGGGTCGTTTGCAGTGGTTACGACTGATGAGACAACTGTGGCAGTTCCTGATGGTGCTCTGCATTTTTTGGCGGGTGCGGATATTTTTGGCAGCCTCTCAAATACCGACGGGACCGTAACGCTTTTTGATGATAATGATAATATGGTTGATTCCTTTACTTACAGGGGCACTTACGGGAGCGACCGTGATGCTTCGTCTGTTATTGATTCTGTTGGCGAGGGGTCGTCGCTTGAGCGGGTTGACCCCTATGTGCTGACGAACTACTATGCGAACTGGGACTCGAGTATCGGGGCACCAACGCCGGGTGCGCATAATAGCGTTTATGTCGGGCATACAGGTGCGAATATCTCGCTTTTGTTTGCGGATATGCCGCGGTATGCTATGGCGCAAAGGAGCATTGAGGTCAACGCGAGAGTGAAGAACAGCGCTTTGATGTATGATCTTGTGAAAGTTACGTGCGCGTCAGGCAGCATGGAGTTGGGTTCCGGGCCTGTATTGCTTGATCCCCTGAGCCGGGGAGAGCGCACGCTTCTGTTTATGAGCGATGCTGGTGATTTGTCTGTCAATGTTACTGCGGAGTCCACCGGCGACCTGAGTGTTGGTGATGATGCGAAGGACGGTATCATTACTGTTTTTGCGCCTGTTATGAATGGTCCGGAGACAGTAGAGCTTTTTAGGGCGCAGATGCTGATTCCGGCAATTGTTCCGAGAGGCAGCGCGTTCCAGGTAATCTCTGTACTGGCGAATGAATATGATGATCCTGTGACTGATATCAGCGTCACGCTGGCGCTCCCGCAGGCGGGAGGATTTTCAGCATCAGGCTCGCTTACAAAGGCGGTTCCTGTGATAGCGGGAAATTCAGTTGACGTGAGCGCGGTGTATGAAATGGAGGCGCTGGCAGATACACCAGATGAACTTCTTGGCAAGAGGACAATTTCTCTCTATTCAGAGGGTGCTGTCCTGGGTGAAGACACATGGGACGCGTCTTCTGGGGCATTGGAGATAATAAATCATTCATCACCTGTCCTGTCGCTTGACATGACTGTTCCGAAAGAGGCTGATGCCGGTGAGAGAGTGCATCTTGTTGGCGCGGCATTCAATACAGGTACAGAGCCTGCGAGAAACATAATACTTACAATTGAGGCTGAAGGAGTTGAGGTTTTGTCTGAAAAGGCTGTTGTTATTAATGAGCTTTCGCCGTCGTCTTTTGAGTTATATTCTTTTGATGTCATGGCTCGTGAGGGGGGAGAGCATGAGATTGTTCTTGAAATCAGGGACCAGGAAGAGAATTCATATACTTTGCGCAAGATGCTTCATGTAAAAGAGGGACAAGAAGAAACATCTGATTCAGAGGGTGGTGATTCAGGCGAATCTCATATTGGTTCTTCGGCTGGGCAGGGAAACAGCGCCCAAAAAGCAGCCCAAGAAGAGAGAGTGAAAAATGATGCGCAATTGCCGGGTGACGCAGCACACGAAGACGAAGACTCATACAACTTTGAGCAGGATGATGCTGAAGGCACAGGCTCCACTGAAGCGCAGGACATTGAGCCGGAACCCGCCGAAGAGAAAGCGCCGACTGGAAGAGTTTTCTGGTATCATGTGATACCGCGGATAGCGCTCGCGATTCTCGCAGTCCTGCTGGTAACTGCTCTCCTGTTAAAGCCCAAAGATGTTTTAAGCGAGTAGAAAACCAGATGTGCAATAATATGCTTTGTGCTGGAAAAAGTTTTGTGAGGTGTATAGAATGCTGGCAGAATATAAGGTACTGGCTCGGAGTGTCGAGTATCAAGACGAAGTAGAGAATTCTTTGAACGAAAATGGGAGAAAAGGATGGCTGTTATGCCAAATTGAAGAACACCCCCCGAGTGAAGGGACCCGCACAATGGCTTCTTTTTATATGGAAAGAACAACTCCTTCGATACCATACGAATATAAGATATTCTATGAGACATTAGACCCACGCGATTTAAAGGACTTTTTGAACAACGAAGGAAAAGAGGAATGGCAGTTATGCCAATTTAAGAAAACGCTGATTCCCGAGGATAGTAGAGACTACTACCTATTTTATATGGCAAGAGCATTAGACCCGATTTTACTGGAGAAGGAATCACACTTAACAATTGCAGTCGAATGATACCGTTTAATGATTTGAGAATGTAGTGTGCATATTTCAGAATTTTGCAAATTCATGCAATCCAAACAAATTCATCAACTC
Source organism: uncultured archaeon (assembly GCA_965370705.1). GTDB lineage: Archaea > EX4484-52 > EX4484-52 > EX4484-52 > B79-G9 > B79-G9. The sequence continues at coordinate 8,483 of CBDUVR010000007.1, forward strand.
CTGCTGTTCTACAGTCATTTGTTCAAAACAGTACTCTGCTTTCAGGTTAGAAGCCCTTTAAAGAGGAGAATATTATTTTGTCATAAGTGACGACGCCCGTAATTCGTCGCGAATTTCTTCCTTGTCTTCTGCAAGTTTAGCTATATACTAGAGATAGAATCACGAACAAACGCACTCTTTCCCCACAAAAGAGAGAAATACAACACGTGCAACAAACACTTAAAAAAGTAATGTATCCATAAATAAGAGTTATAGGTACACACATATCGCGGACCCGTAGCTCAGCTGGATAGAGCACCAGGCTTCTAACCTGGGGGTCGTGGGTTCAAATCCCTCCGGGTTCGCCATAAGCTTAAAAACAAATGCGCAAAATATTTACACAATCCGGCAATGATTTCAAGATCGTCACCCGATGGACTTTGGGAACTGAACCTCCCAATGCGCAAATGAGGATGTGAACACCCGATGAGCCGGAGATTATTCTGCTCTTTCTGCTGGTTATAAGGGGGACCATATAAAAGTTTATTCCCCCAATAAATACCTATAACTCAATAAGAGGTGTCGAATATGCATAAAAAGCTGTTTATACCGGGCCCGACTGAAGTGAGGAAAGAGATACTCCAGAAGATGTCGACTCCTATGATCGGACACAGGAGCAGGGAGTTTGGGGAGCTTTTTGCAGGCATCATCCCGAAGATGCAGGAGATTATGTATACGAAAAATGTTGTGTTCCTGTCAACATCGTCAGCCACAGGGCTCATGGAAGCGGCAGTCAGGAACTGTACTGATACAAGGTGCCTGAACCTCTGCTGCGGCGCATTTTCTGAGCGCTGGCACAAGATGACTACTGCAAATGGCAAGGAGGCAGACACAATCGAAGTGGAGTGGGGAAAGGCGATAAAGCCTGAGATGCTTCGCGAAAAGCTTGAGAATGGTAATTATGATGCGGTTACTTTTACCCATAATGAAACGTCAACAGGTGTGATGAACCCGATAGAGAAAATAGCCGGGGTTATGAAAGACTATCCGGAGACCTTGTTTCTGGTTGATGCAGTGAGCTCGTTTGCCGGCACAAAGATTGAGGTTGATAAGCTGGGGATAGACGTCTGCCTGTTCAGTGTCCAGAAGGCGATGGCGCTCCCGCCGGGGTTTTCTGTGTGCTCTGTGAGTGAGAAGGCGCTTGAGAAGGCAAGGACTGTTGAGAATAAAGGCCATTATTTCAATTTTCTTGATCTGCTTAAGTCGTATGAGAAAAACCAGACGCCTTATACGCCTTCGATATCACATATGTATGCGCTGGATAAGCAGCTTGACGATATCCTTGCAGAAGGGCTTGAAAACAGGTTTTTGCGCCACCTGAAGATGGCGGAAGTAGTGAGAAAGTGGGGAAAAGAAAATTTTTCGCTTTTTGCGGAACCGGGGTACGAATCGAATACCCTGACGGCGGTTTCGAATACGAAAAATATTTCTGTCGCGGGGTTGAATAGTAAACTGGGAGAGCGCGGATATGCAATATCCAATGGCTACGGCAAGATAAAGGAACAGACATTCAGGATAGCGCACATGGGCGACATACAAACAGAAGAAATAAAAGAGCTTCTTGATGTTATTGATGACATATTAAAATAGCTCACAGGCTTATTTTTGTCAGGTAGCGCAGTTAGTAAATAACTGCTCATTTGCCGATTATTTGATAAAACAGGACTTTTCCAGGGATAAATTAATAAAGTATCGCTGAGCAGTAGTAAGTATGAACCCTGGAGATAGTGAACTTCTTAAGGAAGCAACGAAATTAAGGAAAAAGAACCTGAGTTACCGTGAAATTGCGAAAATACTTAGTGATCAATTTGAAGCTATAAGTTATTCAAAAGTTTATGGCTTGCTGAACCCGGAATCTATACGAAGGGCAAGGCGAACAGAACAAAGACAAACAGGTATTATCAAAGAAAATATTGCTGAAATTCGCGAGATGCTAACATCTGGTGAGAGTCCAAAAAAGATTGCAAAAGATTTCGGGGTTTATCCTTATGCAATTGCGGGAATATCGACTTCTACCGGAACATCAGATTCTCATTCTCATACAGGCTATATTCCCAGTGCAAGGGACTATCTAAGACAAACTGACGGCGTAGCACTACTCTCGGAAATAAATGAAGAAGTTGGATATCTGGTCCTTCGGGAGTGCTATGTTCTTCCACACATAAATAAAACGAATGATCTCTTCTACATGAAAGTTGAAGGAACAAAAGAAATCCTGGTCTACCTGGAAGGTTGCGAAGAAAAGGCAAAAGAAGAAGGAGGAAGAATTATTCACGATATGATAGAGAGCCTGCTTGAAGAAGCAAAGTCAGGTAATATCAGAGAAATTTACTCCAGGCACAAGAGGATAATACAGACATACTTTAGCAGCAGTACTGTACTTGCTTGTGCCATTGCACGTTGCAGGGATAATAGTGCATATTTTACTACGGAAGATTTGAAGGAAGAAAAAGGAGTTCAAATATCAAAAATACCCGGCGTTATCGGGAATCTGATGTCGTTTGGTGTAATCAAAGAAGAAAACAATCGCTATCTGTTTGAACCGGCAGGTACACCAGTATCAGAAGAAACTGAAAAAGCAGAAAACATGATAGAACCGGAATCGTTTTATGGTATTGAAAAAATAAGTCAGATTCTTGCTGAATGTTACGGAGAAAAAATACGAGAACAAACTAAAAGACAGGGATATGGTGCCTTCCTGGATTATACGCCGGCTCATGTCCAGGATAACTATCCGGATGATAAAGGAGACGAATTCAGTAAACTTTCACTTTCTGCAAAAGAAATTGATAAATGCTTAAATATGAATCCTGATTACAGTATAGGTGACATAAGCCTGCCAGGATTGATAAAGGAACTCAAACATGTGGGCTGGAGCGGGAACCGGGGTACTGGCTACATACCGCCTGATAAATGACGGCGCTGACTATACACCACAAAGATGAGCAATGGTGATATTGCATAACTATTGAAAATTACACGGGCTGCTGTTGATTTTAACATTTTGGCTAAAACTCGCTAATCGCTATCAGTAGATCAAATGATAGTGAATTATGCAACAGCACCCAAAATAAACTTTGTTCAGAAAGCTCTATAAATTAGTAAGTTCTACCTTACTTTGGTGATGGGTATGAAATATGCAATTGCTAAAGTCAGCACAAAAGGTCAGATCGTAATCCTGCAGACACTAAGAAACGACATCCACACCGGCGACGAATTTTTAATGGTAAAAGATCACGGCAGAATAATTCTAAAAAACATAAAGGATCTGGCAACTGACCTGAAAGACGACTTTATCTTCGCTGAAAAAGTGGAAAAGGCGTGGCAGGAGCATGATAAAGGAGAGTTTGAGAATAAGTCCAGAGACGATTTTCTAAAAGAGTTAAGGACACGCTAGACATTGAATAAGGCGGGCAATAAAGCAACCAAAAACAATAAAACATTACTGGTACAACGGCAATATAACAACATAAAGATTATTTTCGAGGTGAACACCATGAAAGTACTAGTGGCAGACAACATATCGCAAGCAGGCATAGACTGCCTGAAGCAGGAAAAAGGGATAGAGACAGACGTAAAGACAGGCTTATCAGAAGAAGAGCTGGTGAAAGTTATACCGGAATATGATGCGCTCATCGTAAGAAGCGCAGTCAAAGTCACAAAACCCATAATAGACGCAGCCGCCAGCCTGAAAATCATCGGCCGCGCAGGAGTCGGCGTCGACAACATTGACACTGATCACGCAACCAGGAAAGGCATAATCGTAATGAATTCGCCGTTCGGGAACACAATCTCTGCGGCTGAGCACACAGTCGCGATGATGCTTTCACTTGCAAGAAACATCCCCCAAGCTGACCGGAAACTGAAAGGAGGGCAGTGGGACAGGAAAAGCTTCACAGGCACCGAACTCAACAAAAAGACACTTGGTGTCGTGGGAATCGGCAAAGTCGGGAAAGAGGTTGTTGTCCGGGCGAAATCCTTTAACATGAAAGTCATAGCATATGACCCGTACATCTCAAAAGAAGCAGCAGCCGAGATGGAAGTTGAACTAAAAGAACTGGGCGATGTCCTGGGAGAATCTGATTTCATAACAGTCCACACGCCGCTTACACCGGCAACAAGGAACCTGATAGGCGAAAAACAATTCGCCATGATGAAGACCGGGGTAAGAATCATCAATTGCGCAAGAGGCGGCATAATAAACGAGCAGGCGCTTGCAGATGCAATAAAAAAAGGGAAAGTGAAGGGTGCTGCACTTGATGTCTATGAAGAGGAGCCCCCGCTCAAGAGCGAGCTGCTCACACTTGACAATACTATCACTACCCCACACCTTGGCGCATCCACAGTTGAGGCGCAGACAAACGTATCAACAGACGTGGCAGGGCAAATAATAGAGTACAAAAAGACAGGCAGGATTATAAACGCAATCAACATGCCACAAATTCATCCTGATGCGCTCGCGAAAACAGCCCCGTACCTGAAACTTGCAGAACAGATAGGAATCATAACAGCACATATACCCAACGGCAACATTACAGGTGTGGAAATAACATACACAGGTGAAATCGCAGCACTTGACACGAGGCACCTCACAGCATCTGCGCTGAAAGGGCTCCTCTCACCTATGTGCGGCCCGGCAGTCAACTATGTGAATGCCCCGTACCTTGCAAAAGAGCGCAAGATCGAGGTCAAAGAATCGAAAATAGAAACATCAAAGAACTACATGAACCAGATAACAATAGCCACGACATGCAGCCAGGATACAGTGAACAAAGCATCCGGCATCCTTGTAAACAACATATCCCGTATCACAAGAATAAATGACTTCGAGGTAGAGATGGTGCCAGAGGGAAACATCCTGATGGTCCGCCACAACGATGTGCCAGGCACAATCGGTGCTATCGCAACGGTGCTTGGGCAAAACAACATAAACATTGCAGGCATGAGTGTAGGGCGCAGTGCCCCGCAGCAGCCGGCTTTGATGACGCTGAATGTTGACCAGCCTGTCCCAAAGACAGTAATAGAGCAGCTAAACCAGCTAAAAAATGTAAATAGCACCGCGTTCATAACAATATAAAACTGCAAAACCATTATTGACATTCTGAAACACAGCATACTATAATCTCTTAACTGATGGTGCCCCGATGAAAAAAATAAAAAGCACGAAAGCAAGCCCGAAGAACCAGGCAAAAAAGGAAAAAGCAGCAGCAGTTAGGAGAAAGCCGAAGAATTTGCATAAGGGTACCAAAAAGGATATAGAAAAAAAAGAGACCCACAAGAGCAAAACAAAAATAAATGCAAAATCAATAATTGCGGTTGTAATAATCGCAGTAATCGCACTCTACTTCCTTGGCAGCATTCAGGAAACTGATACGCCAAAGATAAACGATGGACACACAGTAAAGACAGGCGACAAGGTCTACATAAAATTTACCCAGAAACTCGAAAACGGCACAATTTTGGACACGAATTACGAAGATATAGCAAAGGAAGCAGGAATCGTAAAGAATAATTATCCGCCATTGATATTCATAGTCGGCAAAGGCCAGGTCCCGGAAGGCCTTGAGAGCGCACTGGCCGGCATGAAAGCCGGCGGCAAAAAAACAGTCATCCTGGAGCCAAAAGATGCATACGGTGAATATAAGACAGAACTTGCGGGGGTGGCAGACAGGGTCCAGTACAAGGAAAGAAATCTGACTGTTGTGAACCATGAATATCTGACAAGCAAGGAGTTCACTGAACTGTTCAGAAAAACAGTTGCAATATCTGGCGATACTGTATCCACGCGCATAACTTCCTGGAACTACACAATAACAGATGTGAAACCGGACAATATAACAGTAAAGGCGATAATCAAAAGAGGCTCAGTCCATAAATTGCCGGATATCCCCTGGAACTGCACTGCAATTGAAGTCGGGGAATATGAAACAATATTCCGCCAGGATCCGCCGGAAGGTACAGTGGTCCCGACGCAACTTGGAAACGCCACAGTCACGATATTAGATGATGCAATTATATTAACAATAAACCCAAACATAGGGGATGTCTATCTTCTTGACGGCATACCTGCAAAAGTAACAAAACTAAGCGAAACCCACATAACCCTTGATGCCAACCATCCGCTTGCAGGAAAGACGATAATATTCGACATAGAATTACTCCAGATAACGAAAGTCGCGGCATAACCGGATGAATGGAAAATTCCACAGTGCCTGAATTCGGGAGCAGTCACTTACCGACGTCACAGTAGTAAAATGCCGAAAGATTTATAAATCTTAACTTTCTACTTTCTGATACGGTGATATTTAATGCCAGAACTATCAAGAATCATACATTCTTTTGAGGGTTATGATGTAAATGGACTGGAAATGGTTGGATATGGTTACGTCTCAGGTAGTCGTTTCTTTAAAAAACTCCTGTGCATAAAGACTCCTCAGGAAAAAGAAAAAGAATGCATCCTACTCGAGGAAAATGTAACCTGTTCCAGTGAAGAAGAATTTTTAAGTTCTGTTAACGAATTACTAACAGAAAGAGGATTATATATGACATATTTAAAGCATACACCTAAAGGATGGGCTGGCCTACGTCCACCTAAGCTAGAAGGCACTTTTTACAGGGAAAAACAATCATCATAGAACTCTTCTTAAAAAACAAACTCAGACATCCATCTCTTCTATTGTCATCTCGCCGATGGTCTTTGGCTTGCCTTTCTTATCCTTATCTATTTCATCCTTGTTTTCTGACTCAGAAACAGGCAGTTCATCATGCCCTACCTTGAATTCATTCTCATCAACAATCTCGAACTTTGTCCTGAAATCCCTGATGACCTTCTCCATCCTGGTGCGGATTTTTTCAAGCTGTTCTACAACTTCCTTTTCCTCTTCATCAAGCCGGTCCGCGTATGTGTATGGCTTTGATGCCTTCTCAAAAGCATCCATCCTGATAGTCTTGTCAGAGAATGTGTTCATATCCTCTCCAACAATCTCTGTCAGATCCCCGAGAAACTGGTTTGTTGCCATCTTCACCTTGGAAGATATCATCTTATCCTTGATTTCACCCCTGAGCTGCCTTGTGATCCTTGCTGTAGGATAAGGGAACCTGTCTGCTTTTTCTTTTTTATCCATAATACCAGACAGTAATTGGTAATGCAATTTTATATACTTTTAGCTAATGAATCCATTCCCGTGTTTGCAGAAGATTTTTCGGAAATGGCAGCTATGTACCGTCATGACTTTTAAATAGTGAATATGCAAACCTTTTTAAGTATTCCTATTTAGTTTTAGATAGTGGTTCAATGAAAGAATTAGTCTCAGATAGTGGCTCAATGAAAGAATTTCATGAAATCTATAGTGATGAGAGCATTGTGCGCGAGTTCTTTAGATATCTGACAGGCATTGCACCAGAATACAATGAAAAGCCGCTATTGAAATTAACGGAGATCAGAGACAGATATGACATGCTTGAATCAAATGAACTTTTTGAAAAGGAACCGGGAGTGATAGTAGATGACTTACACACGTACAGTGATTACTTATGGACTACAGAAATACCACTTTTTAGTTCTCTTGGGCCTCTTGATAGCGTAGTGCTTGAGTATCTGGAAAAAATGGTAGAAAAAGATAAAATAACAAAAGAAGATATAAAGATATTTTCCAACATTGCATTATCGAATGCCTCCAAACCTGCAAGCGACGATGATTTTAAAAAGAAGAGTGAAGAGATTCTGGGAGTAATGTACTCTAATACAAAAGGAAATGTGTCTGCCAATGCAATAGAACTTATCAGTGATGCATATTATAACTATATAAGCAAAAGAGCGCCACTCAAGTGGGCTGAGAAACAAAAAATTTTATCTCATCTGAACGATATAGACATTCTTTTTCCTGAAAAGAAATATGATCTGTACTCGGATCTCAAGGAAACTGTCGAAGAAATATACAAAGTCTGTTTCAGGTGCCAACTGCCGGGCATAAATAAAGTGCCAAATGACCTACGTAATAATATAAAAGCGCTCCCTGTAAAACAAGAACCATCAGCGATTTCTTCGCATAAGCTTTCGTTTGATGATGTTATCGGCCTTGAGAATGCCAAGAAAACTGTTTCAGCAGAACTTATTCTCCCGGCAATAAATCCGCCTCTTGGAGAAGAACTTGGAGAAGAGACTGCAAACCTGCTTATCCTCCATGGTCCCCCTGGGACAGGAAAAACAATGTTTGCGCGAGCGCTTTCAGGAGAACTTGATGCAATATACACAGAGATAGACACAATACAAAACAAAGATGTTGGAGAATCAGACAAAATAATGGACAATATTTTTT
>CBDUVR010000008.1:0-16371 GCA_965370705.1 uncultured archaeon
AGTATTATATATCTTACTTGTGTCGGATGAGGTAGGATGATTTTTTGCTGTGTTGTTAAAGCAGTCCCCCATTGGTTCCCGGGTTAGTCTGTCCTTCCGCCCCCATCCACCCGCTTTTGTGCCAGGGTGCTGTTTGTGGGTTGATTTTCCCAGGTATTTTGTGTTTGCATTCTCTTCTGTTTTATTATATTTGTTGTGTTTTTGTTTTTGGTCTTTTTTTCCCATTTATTTTTTCGATGCGCGTTGGACATTTCTTTGTTTTTTCTCCTGAGTAATGCCTCTGTTGTTTTTTTGTGCTGTTTTTGTTGCAGAAGGTGGCTTTCGCGGGAAATATATGGCTGGTTGTTGGGCTTTTGGAGAAAGGAGCGCATTTTGGGGTTGTTTTTTGGATAAAATCGGTCTATTTTTTTGGGCGCGTGCCGATTAACCCTCACATTCCGATATGGTTTTACAGAAAATCAAATTGCTTTTTTGTGTTTTGCTTCAGGCCGACTGCGTCGTGGGCCCATTCGAATGGGTGGTCTTTTGTGTCTTTTATGATTTTTATTATTTTTTCGCCCACGTTTTTGCCGTAGAGTTTTTTGCCTGTTCTCATCTGCTTCTTTAGGTCTTCGTCTTTTTCTATGTGTGTTATGAAGTCATGGATGTAGTCTCCTGAGATAGGGGGTATGAGTATGTTTGTTTTTGCGTCCAGAACAGTTTCGGGGCGGTCTGTGTTGTATCTTGCTGTCAGGCATAAGGGAGGTGTTATCTCGTTTAGCTCTTCCTGCATTGAGCCTGAGTCTGTGAATTCTGCGAAGCATTTGCCTGATTCGAGAAATTCAATCACGTGCGCGTAAACCGGCCAGAGGCCTGTGAAGAGGAAGTTTTTGTGGGTTTTTTCAAGTGCTTCCAGCTTGTGTTTGAGGCCGTAGTTTTCGAGGGCTATGTCTGTTGCGTTCATGTTGATCAGGTTTACGTTTCGGCCGCTTTTTACCAGTTTAATTATGCCCTGTATTATTGCTGTGAAGCGCTCCGGCAGGAGGTTCGCGCGGCGGTGGATGTCTATTCGGATCCAGTTGTCTTCTTTTTCAAGGACAGGGTAGATGTCAAATATGCTTTGCTCTTTTTTCTCGTTTCTTTTGTGCGCGATCGCGTCTACTACACTGTTGCCTACTTCGTAGATGTTTTTTTGCGGGTAGCCTTCTCTTATGAGGTGGCCTGTGTTTAGTTTTGTCGGGGTGAAGTGGTAGTGGCAGGCGGCTGCGCTTATGAAGGTATCGTACTGCTCGGGGAATGGCTCTGTGCGGTTGAGTGTCCATGGCTTGCTGTACTGGTCACGTATGAATTGTCCTATGTTTTTGTGGTTTTTGAAGTCAGGGGACATGCTTCTTAAGCCTGATTCGTTTTGTGCGCATTTCTGGTTTGTTGCAAAGAGCCATGCGAGGGGTACAATGCCTGCTGCATGGGTGTCGCCGTGAACTATTGGCAATATTGTTTTTTTCGGGTAGTTTTTCTTGAGGTAGCTTGTGAACCATTTGATTTTTGTTATGAGTTCTGATGTTTTTTGTGACAGGTCGCCCCTTATGTTGAGATTTATCGCGAATTTGTCGCTGATGCTGAATTCTTCGAGGCCGTGGCCGAGCAGGTTGTCGTGGTGCTGGCCGGTGTTCATTACGAAGAGGGGGATGTTGTGTTTTTCTGCAGCGGGTATGAGGGACCATTGCTTGTAGAAGTCGGGCTTGGTGGCTGTTACGAGCGCGATTATGTAGTCGCCCTGTTCTGCGATTTGTTTTAGTTTTTGGTCGTAAAGTTCTAATGGCTCTGTTTCTTTAGTTTTGGACGGGTCTTTTTGCATTTTTTTCACTTTTTGTTTATTGTTTTGGCTTTCTTTTTATTGTTTTGGTTTTTGTTTGCGATAATAAGTATGTAGAATTTTAAGGGATTTCCTGTGTTTGTATGGATTCTCTATGGTGGTGTATTAATAAATTTTTGCGTGTGAATAGTTTATTGGTGGTTTTATGGGTATTTTTAGAGCTTATGATATTCGCGGTGTTTATCCAGATGAGTTTGATGAGAAGATGGCTCTGAAGGTTGGGAAGGCATATGCGACACATACACGTTATGATTCGGTTGCTGTCGGGTGTGATGCGAGGCTTTCGTCACCGAGCATTAAGGCGGCGCTTATAAGAGGACTTGTTTCGTCCGGCGTCAACGTGTTTGATGTTGGTATGGTTACGACACCGATGCTTTATTTTTCGCGGGTCTTTTTTGAGTGCGACGGGGCACTAATGGTTACTGCTTCTCATAATCCGCCAGAGTATAATGGCGTTAAGATGTGCAAGGAGGAGTTTGCGATGTCGCCAGAGGAGATACAGATATTGTGCCGCCTGATTTCCGAGGGGGTGTACAGGAAGGGAAAGGGCGAGATTCATAAGCGTGATGTGCTTGTTCCTTATCTGGATTTTTTGAAGGAGAAGGTTGCTTTTGAGAGGAAGCTTAAGCTTGTTATTGACGGGGGCAACGGGACCGCGGGGCTGGTTGCGGGGAGACTCTTTCGTGAAATTGGCTGTGAGGTGGTTAGTATTTATTGCCAGCCAGATGGCAATTTCCCGAACCATGTGCCTGACCCGACAGTCCCTGAGAGTGTTTCTGACCTTCGTAATAAGGTGATTGTTTATAATGCGAATCTGGGTATTGCGTATGACGGAGATGGGGACAGGGTTATATTTGTGGATGATCGGGGCAATGACCTTTGTGCTGATGAGGCGTTGGCACTGCTTGCGCGCGAGGTGCTTTATAGAAAGCGCGGGGCAAAGGTTCTTTGTGATGTCAAGTGTTCCAAGACGCTTACTGATGATGTAAAAAGGCATGGAGGCAAACCTATTGTTTATAGGACAGGACATACTTTTATCAGGAGGAAGATGATTGAGGATATGATTCCAATTGCCGGTGAGGCGAGCGGTCATGTCTATTATAATGAAGTCGGTTTTGATGACGGTATTTTTGCGTCTTTGAAGATGGTTGAGATGCTTGCATCCAAGACGCATAAGAAACTGAGTGCTTTGAGGAAGACTTTACCAGAGTATGTTTCGACGCCGACTATCAAGATAGATTGTGATGATGATGAGAAGTTTGAGGTTGTGAAGAAGCTTAAGAAGGATTTTGCAGCAGAGTATGATGTTATTACTATTGATGGTGTCCGTGTTGAGTTCGGCTACGGCTGGGGGCTTGTGCGCGCATCTAATACTGAGCCTGTGCTTACTTTGAGATTTGAGGCAAAGACCAAGGAGCAGCTGGTTGATATCAAGGAAGTTTTTACTGAGAAGCTTGGGAAGTATAAGCTGTATTTTAGCAGTGCATGATGTGTGTTTTTTGGCAGGGTGCAATGGGGTTATTTTTTCCATTTGAATTTTAGTGTTGAGAGGTCTATCTTGTATTTGCCGCTTCCTACTTTGATTATCAGGGGGCGCTGGTTGAGGAGGTTCACAAGGTCTATCTCGTATTTGCCTGGCTGCGTGATGTTTATTGCCTCTATGTCGAGCGCTACTGCGTCTTCTTTGTGGTTCTCTTTCTTGTCTTCTGATATTATCTCTCTTACGTCGCTTTCTATTTCTTTTAGCTGGGTTTTGCTTAGTTTTTTGACTGTCTCTTCTGCTTTGTGGAGGTTCTCTTCTTTTATGTAGAAGAAGAATTTGGAGCCGCATTCGTCGCAGCCGTCAAGGAGGTAGTCTGCGTCGTCAGAGTGGATTTTTCCGCAGTGTGTGCATTTGTTTGGCATAGGTATCTATCTCATGTGCAGCAGCATGTCGCCCGGCTTTTTTTCAATTTTCCTGATTGTGTCTGCGGGGCCGATGAGTGTCAAGCCGCGTTTTTTTCCTGTGATGAATTCGATTATCTGGGCTTTTAGCTTTTTTATTACAGTGTCGTTTTCGTCAGATGCTGTGAGGTCAAGTGAGTCAAGCTCTATTCCTGAGAAGCGCGAGCTTATGTTTTCCATTGTTTCCTGTATTAGTTTTGCTTCCTCTTCAGGCTTCAGCTTTGCGTCTATCATGATTATTGTGTTTTTCTTGAGGTCGATGAGGAGACCTTTTGTGCCGTCCTGCTTTAGCTTCTCGTAGGGGTAAAACTTGATTTTTATGTCCATCTGCATTGCCTTATAGTATTTCAAACAGCTTCTCGTAGAGGAGTTGTGTGTTGTGCTTGTATTTTGCGCTTATGCCGACGACTTCGTACTGGGGGAATGCTGAGCGGATCGTTGTTGCACTGGATTGCTTGAGGTCGAGTTTGTTTGCGATTATGAGGACGGGGATTCCTCTTGCTTCGAGGTTGCCGAGTATTGTTATGTTTACCTGGTTTATGGGGTCTTTTGTGGCGTCGAGGATGACGAGGACCGCGTCCATCTTGTCGAGCCATTTGATTGATTCGATGACGCCTTTTGTGGCTTCTTTTGCGCGCTGCTTGGCTTCTGTGCGCTTTAGGCCGCCTTTGAGGAAGTCTTCAAAGTCGATCTTGGTTGCGATGCCGGGGGTGTCGACCAGGCTGAATGTGAGTTTTTTGCCGTTGTTTTCGATTATGACTTTTTCTTTTGTCTGGATTTCGCGGGTCTCGTGGGGGATTTGCGAGACTGCACCGAGTTCCTCCCCAAGCCAGTCCTTGCAGATGGTGTTTGCGAGGGTGGTTTTGCCGGAGTTCGGGGGGCCGTAGAGCCCGAGCTTTATTTCTTTGTTTTTTTTGAATATTTTGCTTAAGAAAGACATGAGTCTATCGTGCAGTCTTTTCAAGTGTCTTGTTACCATTGGTTATTAATTATGGGGGCAATTATATTAATTTTTGGGTTTGTTTGGAATTGTGTCGGGGGTGGATTGGCAAGTTCCTCTATTTTTTGTATCAGGGTTATCTTATGGTGACGTTTGAAACCATATGGCTTTTTTGGGAACCATTGTTCATGAAGCAGGGATTAAATTTCCTGCTTTAAAGGAACTTTTTGTTGCTTGGAAAGAGAGAATTAGGGCTACAAATAGAACGGTTTAAATAAATGTAGCTCCCAATATGCGTGTGGTTGCATGGTTACTGTTGAGAAGCATCTGGTGGGTGGGAAGGAGTATTACAGGCTTGCGCATTCTGTCAGGGAAGGGGGGAAAGTAACGCATAAGATAAGGTATATCGGCAGTGTGCTGCCGCCGGATGGGGAGCTTGCGCGCCTGAAGGATGAGTTTCTCAGGGAGATAAATGCTCAGAAGTGCAGGTATTTTTCTTTTGAGGATCTTGAAAAAATAGAGAAGAGGCGGGAGGAGTATAGGCAGGAGGCGGAATGCCTGAGTTTGCAGGAGAGAAAGGAGAGGCTTGATGAGTTTATTATCAGGTTTACTTATGACAGCAGCAAGTTGTCGGGGGTGGATGTAACTTTGAGGCAGACTTCTTTGATATTGAAGGATGGCATTGTGCCTAAAGGCATTAAGAGGGTTGAAACTGTGGCGCTTTTAGAGAATCACAGAAAGGGGATTATGGCTATAACTGAATACCGGGGGGTGTTGAATCTGCCTTTTATGAGGAGGATTCATAAGATTTTGATGTTAGGTGTGTGGGATGAGATTGCAGGGAAGACAAGGGATGAGCTTGCGCGGGATGTGGGGGTGGCAGGGACTCCTTATGTACCACCGAAATGGGGAGATGTTCCAAAGGAGATGGATGGTTTCTTTATGTGGTATCGGTCTGTGAGCAGAAAGATGCATCCTTTGGAATTGGCTTCGCTGGTTCATTTGAAGATAATATCCATCCAGCCATTCAGGGACGGGAACAGCAGGCTGTCGCGGTTGCTGATGAACTGGGTGTTGTGGAAGAAAGGTTATCCTATGGTTGATATTCCTGTTGAGGATATTGAGAATTATTATGATGCCCAGGATAAGTACCAGATTGAGAGAAAGGAGAGACCATTTGTGGATTATATTAAGCAAAGGTATCTGCTTTCCTGAGTTTTTTTGATTTTTGGGTAGAATGTAGCCAGACAGGTCAATCGGGGGCGGTGTCTGCTTTTATTTTTTGCATTACTGCGCTGTGCAGGGGTTTGAAACAGTTTTTGGCTATGGAAATAGTGTCAATGACTTCAGCGAGTTTAGGTCTGTAGCCATAATAATTTATGTTGTGCCTCAATCTTCTAAGATTGCCGATAAGATATATTGGTCTTTCGGTCTCAACTTTGAGTTTCAGAAGTTCTCTTATTGGCGCGACATGATCCTCTGACTCTATGCCTTCCATGACTAACAATGCGTCTCCAAGCATTCTGAAGGTTTCGTATATGTTTCTTATAATTGTAGTGCCTGCCTCTTCTGTTGGCTCTAAGGAGAGTGTGAATTTCATCTCCCGCTCTGCTGCTTCAGCAATGCTCAATGCATTTTTCATATCCGGTCTTTTGTATCTCATTTAAGGCCGCACCTCTAAAAATCCTTCTAGTACAATACCGTTTGCTATGTTGGCAAACAGGTTCAGATCTATTTTGTTTCTTGAGAATATGTAAAGGTTTACCGGAACATTTTTTCTGTATCCTAATTGCGATATTGTTCCCAATTCGACTATGTGCACTTCTTCATCGTCAAGAATTTCAACTGCAATGTCTATATCGCTTTTTTCAGTGTCATCTCCTTTCCTGTAGCTGCCGAACAGAATGACTGCTCTTGCGCCTGGAATGAGTTTGTGGATTTCTTCCAATATGCCTGATTCGCAAACCATTGTCAGGTTATGGCTTATTTTTCGCGTGTGAAAATAGTAATGGTTCCGGTTGCATGAGATTCTCCATATTCTACCCAATACTTCTTTTTTCAGAAATTCTTCGTCAATAAACTGTGTAATGATCCTGTTTGCTGTTGTTTTCGATATTTTCAGTTCCTGAGACAACTCGTTTAGACTCATTTCTTTGTTTGGGAATGAGAAGAACCAATAAAGTATTTTCAAGTATGCTTCCAAGTCTTCACGTGGCTCTATTCTTTTGATTCTTTTGACCATACGTATGGTGACGTTTGAAACTATATAAACTTTTCGGTTACCATGTGGTGACGTTCGTAACCATATGGTTTTTTTGGGAACCGTAGTTGAGGATAAGGATTGAATTCGAGGTGTCAGAGAAAGTCCATATCTCCGAGGGATTCTATTGCATTCTTTTGGTCTTTTAGCATTTCGAAGAAGGTGTCCAGTTCGCGGTCGTTCAGGGTGTCGAGGATATTTCTTATGCCCAGCCCCAACTCTATTTTTGGCATTAGCTTTTGTTTCCATTTGTCTTCGTAATGTTCTTTCAGGAATTCTTCCCGGAAGTCGTTTTTGTCGAATGCCTGGCTTATTGCTTTTGCTGCAATGTCTGCGCAGAGCAGGCCGTAGATTATGCCACCACCTGAGAAGGGCTTTACCTGTGCTGCTGCGTCGCCTATGAGGAGTGCGCGGTCTGATACGCTTTTCTGGTTGCCGAAGCATATTGGATGCGCATGGAAGCGGGATAATTTGAGGTTGAATTTTTTCAGGAATCTTTTGAAGTATTCGAGATGATTGTGGCGAGTGTCTGTTGCAAGCCCGAATTCCGTGCGGTTTCCTCTTGGTATCTTCCATGCAAAGAAACCCGGGGCAATGTTTGGGCTGTAGTATAGCTCGACCAGAGGTGATGTGTTTTTTATGGGATAGTATGATAATATCCCGTTGACGTATCTTAGGTTGCTTTTGAGGTTGAATGCCTGCCTGACTGTGCTTGATGCGCCGTCTGCACCAATGATTAGTTTTGCTGTTATTTCCAAGGAGCTCTTGGCGTTCCCGAGATATGTTTTGATGCCCTCATTTGTGCGCATATATGAGATCGGGCGGGTGCCAAAGAGGGTGTGTGCGCCTGAATCTGCCGCTTTTTTTAAAATGAACCTGTCGAACTTCAGGCGGTCTACCACCAGTGCTTCGGGCTTGCCTTTTCTTACTTCAAAATCGCAGCTTCTCGTATGAAACACCGCCCCTTCAACCACGTTTTCTATCATATCATCCTCAAGGTCAAAGTATTTCGTGATCCTCCTGCTAAACAGCCCGGAACATGCCTGCTTTCCTATTGTCGTCTTTTTGTCAGCAAGCGCTACTTTCAGCCCGAAGGAGCTTAGCTTGCAGGCAAGAGACGAACCAACCGGCCCTGCGCCAATGATCAAGACATCAAAGTTCATAAACAATAGATTGCAGCAAATATTAAAGAAACTTGCGAACGCGGCATTTTGCGAATTGCTGCCAATGTGCCACAGAAAATAATAAATACATCCGATGCTAATAATATGTTATGACAGATACAATGATGATTGCAATTGTCTCGTTCATCCTGGGAGCTGTCTTTATCGAAGTTGCGCGGGTATACATAAAAAGACCTAAAGGGTATGTCAGAATAAAGCACAGTGGACTCGGTGAAACAGAGATACCAGGGAGAAGGACGACCCAGGGAAGCGACAGCGCGCATGCATTACGCTCAAAATTTGACAATCTTTTTAATTATAAATCAGACAGAGAGACACCCAAAGTTGACCTTGCGGATGTGGAAAAATCATTCCAGCCGGATCCAAAGCCTGAAGCGCAGGAAGCCCCGGCTGGGCTTCAGAACAGATACCTGGACCTGTCCCACCTTGCTGCATCTGATAACCCAACAGCAGAAACAACGCCCACACAGCAGCAGCAGCACATCCCATATTCACAGAATGTCCAGAGCATGGCGAACCCGCAAATAACGCCTGCCACAGGTTACACACCACCGATGCCGCCGCCTGCAGCACAGGTCCAGACGCCGCCAGTCACGCCGCCTGCAGGGGAACCAAAAGCAGCAAAGGATGAGAAAGGGCAGGAATGGAAGCCCATGGGTTTTTTCGATGACTAATATAAATATACTAAACTATCGAAAACTATATATACAATAGAAATCAATATAGGTTATCTTTATAAGGGATTGAGAGGCTCTTTTTCTAGAAAGAGAGTCCCGTTGGGACGATAAAACAAAATGAAGCACTAGTGTAATCTATCGTGATGTATAGTGTTTCACATGCATAACAAGAGGGAAGGGTGAATGGCAATGGATTTAAACCAACTCAGAGAAATGAAGAGGCAGATGGCTACAAGAGGCAACTGGAAAGAAGTTAAGAGAATAAATAAAATGATGGAGTTTCATATAATGTAGATATTAAAAAATTAATCTGCGCAGGCCGACAGTGTTTGCGGCGCTGCGCATCCTCCACATTTACTCATTCTGTGTACTGCATTGTTAAATATAGACAGCAGGTCTGTCTTGTCTTTGGATAAAACATTTATAAAACCTTGCATCAAAAAAGATGTCTATTGTGATGATAATGGAAAAGATAATGGATTATATTGTAGGCAACCCAAAAAAGATGCTGATGGTCTCGTTACTGCTATTGGCTGCGTGCATGCTTTTCCTTGGCTGCAAATACACACAGACCGGCGAAATTGTCGAGCGGAGCATAGATTTTAAGTCGGGAACACAGGCTGTTATTGAATACAGGGGCGATATTGACGTAGCGAAAGCTACAAGGCTTGTACATGATAAATATGGTACAACAGCAAGAGTGAGAATACTCTCCGGTATGACAAAAACGATGGTTATAGAGACGGATAAAGATGTAACAAAAGAGGAGGTTGAGGAGATTGCGAATGCTTTGAATATCGATGTTGTAGGGCAGAGCATGCAATCGATTGGCGCGGCACTCGGTGAGGCGTTCTGGAGGCAGGCACTTGGCGCGGTCGCTGTTGCGTTCCTTGCGATGGCTATTGTGGTGTTTATCACATTTCGAAGCCCGATTCCTTCACTTGCAGTAATACTTGCAGGGGTTTCGGATATTGTGGCGGCGCTTGTGGGGATGAATCTTCTCGGGATTCAGTTGAGCATGGGCACGCTTGCAGGCCTTCTGATACTGATGGGTTACTCGATAGATACTGATATTCTTCTTTCGACGAGAGTCATCAAACGAAGAGGAGAAGGCACGCTGGATGAGCGCATAAAATCGTCAATGAGAACAGGGGTGACTATGTCAGTTACGTCTATTGTGGCTATGATGGTGCTGTTTTTAGTGTCAAGTTCTCCTGCACTTGATGATATCGCGCTTGTAATAATAATGGGCCTTTTGGCTGATATACCATTCACATGGCTGCAGAATGTCGGGATACTTAGAATACACATGGAGCGCATGGGCAAATGATAAATATAAAACAATTATTGAAAGAGCCCAGGATGATAATTGTAATGATATTAATACTTGTTGCACTTGTAGCCATACGGCCGTATCCCCAGTTGAATGAGAAGGGAACTATGTCTCTTGAGACGAATATCAAGCAGGGCATAGACATGAAGGGCGGGGCGAGGGCATTGATTCATCTGATGGATTCCACAGACGAGAATCTCAGGAAGACTATAGTCGTGCTTGAGCGGAGGATTGATTCTTACGGTGTCAAGGAGAAGCTTATACGTCCTGTGGAAATTGAAGGGGAATGGTATGTGCAGCTGGAGATGGCGGGTGCTGACGAACAGGAGCTAAGGGACCTTATAGAGCGCCAGGGCAAGTTTGAAGCCACAATAGACAGGAACATAAGCCTGGAGAATAATACTGCTGCATTCAACTTCAATAAAAAGCCCTATGAGATGGAATTCCTGCCAGATGAGGATGCAATAAAGATAGGTGATGATGTACTTGAAGTTGATGATACTGTTGAGATGGAGGGAATAATAGTCAAATATCTAAATAAGACAGCAGACGGTGTGGTAACATTAAGGTCTTATGTGATAACCGGCGAGGATATAAAGCAGGTGTTTACTGATGCGCAGCATACAGGCATATCCGGAACAGGAAGCAACTGGAAATTCGAGTTCTCAATAACGATTTCAAGGGAAGCTGCAGACCGGTTTGCGAAAGTTACAAGCGACCTTACAAAGGATTTTTCAGGCACCAGGACATACCTGTCAAGCGACATTGACTTACATCTTGATGATGAACTTGTCGACTCACTGAAGATTTCTTCTGACCTGCAGGGTAAGGCGCAGCCGGACATACAGATAAGCGGCCCGGGCGATTCGAGGGATGATGCATGGAAGAATATGAACAAGCTGCAGTCAATACTGGAGTCAGGCGCACTGCCGACTGAAATAGAGATTGTCCAGATGAACACGATATCACCTTCTTTAGGGGAGCAGTTCATACGCACTGCGATAATTGCAATACTTTTCTCCATAATCGCAGTCAGTGTTGTGGTGTATTTCAGGTACAGGGACCCGAGAATCGTGATACCGATGATATTGACGTCGTGCGTGGAAGTATTTTTGATATTCGGGGCTGCGGCATTGATTCAATGGACTATTGACTTTGCAGCGATTGCAGGCATAATAGCCGCTATCGGAAGCGGGGTGGATGACCAGATAATCATTACAGATGAAAGCGGGAAGAGAAAAGATGAACTCAGCCTTAAGCGCAAGCTTGAGCGCGCGTTCTTTATTATCTTCGCATCAGCGGCTACAACCATAGCTGTGATGCTTCCGCTTCTGACTGTCGGCGGCGGCGGAGTGGCCGGGTTTGCACTTACGACTATGGGCGGCGTGATTATCGGTGTGTTTGTGACAAGGCCGGCATTCGCAAAAGTGATTGAGCATATCCGCCGGTAAATGGTGTTTCTGTATGATACATTTTGTAACAGGCGGCGCAGGCTTTATCGGAAGCAATCTATGTGATAAGTTACTTGAGAACAGGAAAGATAAAGTAACTGTCTATGATAATTTCTCAAGCGGCAGGCATGAGTTTCTGAAAGATATCAAGGATAAAGCGAACCTGAAAATAATTAACGGGGATCTTCTTGATGTGAAAAAGCTCGAGAGGGTGATGAAAGGTACGGATGTTGTGTGGCATCTTGCGGCTAATCCTGATGTGCGGGTCGGTGCGCATGATACAAAGGTGCACATTGAGCAGAATATGATGGCGACTTATAATGTTGTCGAGGCTATGCGCAGGAATGATGTAGGGCGGATTATGTTTACGTCGACTTCTACTGTCTATGGCGAGGCGAAGACTATCCCGACTGGGGAGGATTACGGGCCGTGTGTTCCGATCTCCCTTTACGGTGCGTCGAAGCTTGCGGCGGAGGCGCTTATCAGCTCGTATTGCTATACGTTTGGTATGTCTTGTGTGATATACCGGTTTGCGAACTGTGTCGGCAGGAGGGGAACACATGGAGTTATTTTTGATTTTGTGAACAAGCTTCGCAGGAATCCGAGGGAGCTTGAGATTCTTGGCGACGGCAGGCAGAATAAGTCTTATTTTCTTGTGGAGGATTGTGTTGATGCAATGATTCATACTGCTCAGTTGCAGAAGGAGAGGGTGGAGATATATAATGTTGGCTCTGCTGATATGATTACGGTTATGGAGCTTGCAGACATTGTTGTTTCCGGGCTTGGTTTGAAGAATGTGAAGTTCAGGTATACCGGCGGCGTGGACGGGGGGCGCGGCTGGAAGGGCGATGTGAAGACTATGCAGCTTTCTGTTGAGAAGCTTGCTGCATCAGGATATAAGCTAAAACATAATTCAAAAGAATCAGTGCAGGAAACTGTGCGAGTCATGAAGTCTACTCTTTTGTGAGAATGAGGATCGCTTCTGCGATGTCGCCGCCGGTTTCTTTGAGGGCGTCTCCTGCTTCATCTTTGCTGCAGTTTGTCTGGTCCATTACCATCTGGATGTCATCGTCTGTGAATTTTGGTGCATCCTCATCAATATTGCGTTCGCTTATTTCACCAGATATCTGGTATGAGTCCTGACCCATCATGTTGACTTTCTGGACGTTTGGATTTGAGATTATTATCTCTTTATCTGCGCACCTGATGATGACTTCATCAGCTTCAATGTTCTCGTTCTTGATGCCCATCTGCCTCATCATCTTTTCCATCTGTCGGGGGTTCATTTTTGGAATCATGGTTATCACTTTTTATATGAGGTAAATAATTATAAAAACTTAACTTATTGTCAGTTCCACTGTTTCAGGATAGCGTTCACATATACGCCGGGAATAGGTGTCGGGGCAGTTATGGTGTAACTGTGGATTATCGTGTTGCCAGGGGGGGTTGAGCCAAGCTTGAAGAACTTATCTGGTGGAATGTCCTGGGTTAGTACAATCTCCCTGATGGCTTTTGATACATCGTTCGGGTTATCTATAGTGAACATCTTCGCCTTGGTCCTGTTTGACAGGTCAGTCATAAGCTTGATGAGTTTCTTTTCTCCCGAACAGGTGTATGGGATTTCCTGAGTTCCTACAGTGCATTGGTCCCTGAATCTGCTCGGCAGTTCGCATGGATTGGATTTTAATGTGAAAATATTCATCTTGATATCTTCTTCGTTTGCTTTGTCTGCCAGATTTTGGATGTCGCTCTGCTTCTTGTCACAGGTCGCGGCGTCATAGACCTCACAAGCTGCTATAGTGGGGCAGCATGCTTCTGTTACGATACCCTGATAATGGTCGCAGCCACACTGCTCGCATCCGGCAGGCGGTTCGTCAGAGAGTATAATACCAACTTTTGCAGTGATGTTGCCCCATTCATCTACCTTGTCTTCAATAAGACATTTCATGCCTTTTGCCCATGCTTCGTTTTTGTTGACCCCAAGACTACAGGAATTAAAGACATATGCCCTAAAGTTGGGGTTGTTTCTCTCGATATCCTTGAACTGGTTACGATAATATGCTCCTCCGGGAAGAAAGTACAGCTTAAAAGCTACACGCCTGTCAGTTGTTTCTTCTACTTCATCGATTATTTTCTGAATATTCTTTTTAATGTCCATTATCTCGTCTTCCATACTGGGTGAGACGTCCATGAGAAGGATTGCATATATCTGGTACCTTGGAACGTGGGGAATGTTCAGGGACCAGTGTTCTTTCCCGTAGATTTTGTCCAGTCTTTGTGTCAGTTCTTCGAAAACATCTACTGTTATGGGATTGTCAGTTGGTCCGAATTCCAACACACTGGTTTCGAGAAAGCCTGCCAGCCCTATAAGTTCAACGAATGTTTTGTTTGTGGCAGGTTCGGTAATGACGATTAGCGTGTTGGCTCCTGCATTGAAGTATTCGTTTTCGTGTGATTCCTGCGTGATTTCCATTACTTCAACTTTCTGGCTGATTGTGGCGAATTTCAAAAGCAGCAGAGACATCACAATAACTACTACCAGCGTTAGAAAACCAAGAATTTCGAGCATTTGTCCTTTTTTCATTTAAAACCCCGGGAATCATAGCTCTTAGGTAATGCCTGTATTGGTTTGAGAACTTACAGACCATAAATAAAATCGAGCCAAAGTGGTGTGATGTTGGCAGGCCAGTAATTATGGGCTGAAGCATAATTCTTTTTCGAAAGGTGGTGCGCACCTGTCGATGTCGAAGCATTTCATGTGATTGTTGCAGTGTGTTCCACTGGCGAAATTCAGGTCACCTTTTGTGTTCTTATGTTTGTATCCTGCCATGGTTGCCGGCGGCTGTCCCTGGGTTCCTCCGCCTCCACCTCCACCAATAATCACACACTCTTCATACTCGCAACCTACGGTAATCATTTCTTTTATGACCCAAGTGAGATACTTTTTCCCTGTTTCGTCGTCACCAGGTATCTTGTATTTCCTGTCAATGCATGTTATCTTGACAGCCATTGAATATGTGTCGATGCATTCTTTTTCAATCGAGCATGTGACGTACTTATCAAAGTGACCGAAGAAATTTGAGTTGGCAACAATTTTGTCGAATATTGCACTGAGATTGCCGACAGTAATACAACAGCAATCAGGATCCGCCGGGTCAATGCAATCGGTTTGTGGGTCGCATTTTGTCTCTTCAGCGTGTATATCTTTTACTTCTGCAAGTATTGAGTCTTCCATCTCTGCTTCGAGCAGTCTGTAGTACATCCAGAAGAATCGGTTATATTCTACTTCAGAAATTATATCTCCGACGTATTTGTGGACGCTTCCATCTTCATTGCTGAAAAGAGATCCGCCTGTGGATGTCAGGTTCCAGCCGTCACAAGATATTGGATAATCTGTTTGCGGGCACGTATATACTACTTCCGGATAAGTCCCGGCGCAAGAATATTGTTCCACTTTGATGCCTAAATCCTTGAAGACAGGAGTTGAGTCGTCAAGATATGAATTGAGATTGCCGAGTGTCTCATCGCTTAATGAGTAGAGCAGTTCATGAAATGTTGGCGGTGCTCTTACACCATCGCAGAACCATACCCTCTCGGTGCCCATACCACCACCGGATTCTGCTACGCTGAGTGCGGCGTCGTTTGAGGCATGCATCAGGGCAGGACCTGAAATACCCTTTATTGCTTCCATGTTTGATCTGACACTGCTCTGGCTATCTGTTATTCTTTTGGAATAATTAACACCTGCAGTTGACTGGTAGCTTGTCCATGCCAGAAAGACTGCTACGCCAATTAATGCGACAACTGCAATAGTAGATGTACTATAGCCGTGTTTCATAATATTGTTATGCTTTATCTTGTATATAAAGATTTTTTGGGGTCTGGCTGAAACCTGTCTTTTTCCATGACTATTTGCTGTAGTTTTTTCCGGGGTGTTCTATGGATGTGTCTGGGTGCTGGGACGCCCTGCTTCTGTTTCATCTGTGAAGTTATGTGATTTCGTTAAGGTGGCTTTGTGCTGCAGGTGGTGTTTTTTGAGTGGGCGTTGTCGATGGTTAATAAGAAGTGTTTTTTGGAGTGTTGGGAAGAGACAGACATAATTTTGAATGCCTTAAGCAGGTCACGGTGGGGGCGCTTGGAAAACTGAGAGTGAGATTGAAGGGCGAGCTAAGTCATGAGATATCCTGCGTATATAAAAAACAGATTTGTAAATTAGGGTATGATTGAATGTGTTGTTTATGTACTTTTCGGTATTCTTGCCGGCAGTGTGACCGGCCTTATTCCCGGGCTTCACATCAATACTATTGCGCTTATTGCTCTTGGGCTGTTCTATACGTATTCGTTTGACCCGGTTAACCTGTCGATATTTATTCTTTCCATGGGGATAACGCATTCGTTTATGGATTTCATCCCCTCGATATATCTGGGTGCTCCAAGTTCAGATACGGTTCTTTCTATCCAGCCGGGGCACAAGATGCTTCTTTCGGGCCGCGGGTTTGAGGCGCTTGCGCTATCAGTTGTCGGGGGAATATTCGGGATATTTTTTGTGTTCGTTCTGTTTGCGGTTCTCTTTTGTGTGGTTCCGGTTGTGTATACTTATATCAGGTCATCGATTCCGTTTCTTTTGATAATTGTGCAAGTGTATATGATCGTTATAGAGAAGAATAAGTGTGGTGCGGTACTTGTTACTTTTCTTTCTGCAATGTACGGGATTGTGCTTATGAATA